>VGYV01000024.1 GCA_016872855.1 Planctomycetota bacterium | reverse complement strand
TTCGCGCCGATGCGGTCGAAGGGCACGCCCTCGCCGTAGAGGTTCGAGCGCTGGACGGGCTGCATGAAGACCGTGGTGGTGTAGAGGCCGGGGTGGCGCTTCTTCAGCTCGGCGTTCCAGTAGGTGAAGAGATCGGTTAGCCCCTCCTCGGTGTGGGCGACCCATTGGCGATATTCGAGGGTGTCGGCCTCCTTGGCGGGGGCGGGGTGGCCGAAGCGCTTCTCGTAGTCGAGCCGCTGCGCGTCGTCGGCGGGCAGGGTCTCCAGGAAGTGGCCGCGGTAGTAGAACTCGTCGGAGCCGAGGCACACGCCGTCGGCGCCCGCGGCGACTTGTTCCTCGTAGATGGTGAGCCAGTTGTCGCGGACGTGGCCGCCGTAGAGGATGCTGGGGAACTGCTTCATCCCCGGATAGCGGCTGGTCTCCTCGCACGGGTAGTGCCACTTGATCGGCTCGAAGGGGGTGAAGTTGTGGAGCGTCTGGGTGACGACCTTGAAGCCCTCCTCGTGCAGGGCGTCAATGAGACACTTGAGGATGTTGTCCTCCGTGCCGTTGCACACCTTGCTTGGCCAGGGCATGAGGTCCCAGCACGTCGAGTTCGTGAGGTCAATGAAAACCGTGTCCACGCCCATCTCTTTGCAGATGCGTGCGGATTCTTGGAACGTCTTGCTCGCCTTCACCTTCTCCTTCGTCCAGGTGCCCTTGGGCGTCTTCTTGTCGTAGTGGATGCCCCACATCCAGAGGTCGGCGCAGACCAGCTTGCGGAACTTGCTGGCCTTTGGCCGGTCGAGCTTGAACTCGGTCGGCTTCGCCTCGATGGCCGGCACGCCGCCGGCAAGGGGGAACTGATATTGGCTCACTGCCCAGGCCTTCAGTTCGGCCTCGGGAATGGCGTCGGCGGGGACGTGGACCTCGATCTCGGTGAGGAAGGGATGGCACTGTCGAAAGCCCCAGAGCGGCTCGGCGCCCGCGAGGGCCTGGATGCGAATGGCCTGAAACGCCTGGCCGGGGAGTGTGTGGGTCTTCCAGCCGCTCAGGCCCTGAAGGCCCGAGGTGCGGAGGAGCGGCGTCTCGAAGGCGCCGTCGCCATCGGCATCGCCGCGAACCGAGTAGGAATCCGCCAAGCCATTCAGGTGCAGCCGCAGCTTGCGGATGGGCAGCGGCTTGGGGAGAAGGATGTTGTAGACGACGCCGCGTGCGGCACCCTGGTAGTGCGCGGGCGCCGTCTTGATGTCGCCGTCGGTCAGGAGCCGCGTGTCGAATGAGGGCGGCTCGGGACGGATGCGGGTGGAGGGCGCCACGTTCTTCAGCGCGGCGACCACAGTCAGTTCCAGCCGGGCCGGCTCCTCGGTGGACGAAAGCCTGTCCAACTCCTTTCGGCTCCCTGCGACGAATGACGCATTGTCGAGGAAACAGCGCCCCCAGACATTCAACCGGTCGAGCGGCGCCGCGGTGTTGCCTAGCTTCACCAGCGCCCCATTCGCCCCCTCAGGCACCTCGACGAGCGTCGCGTAGAGTGTGTAGCCCAGCTCAAGGGCGAAGTCCTTCCTCACCTCCTCGGGCACCTGCTGCTTGCCGAAGCCCATGTCAATGGTCTGCTCGCGAAGCGGTTTGCCGTCCTTGAGGAACACGACGGTGAGCGAGACGAGGCCGCGTCCCTTCGCGTAGGCGGCGAGGCGGCAATAGGCCGCATCCCGCGGCAGCTTCACCTCCTGAGCCACGTGCTGCGGGCGCAGGAAGTTCCACTCCTCTGTCTCCATGCACACGGCGCGGCGGCCATCCTGCGCATCCTCCACGATGGCGAACGGCCCGCTCAGCTTCTCGTTGAACACCCGGTGCCACCCATCGGGCACCCCGTCGCGATTTCTGTCCCGCTCGAAGCTCGGGTTCTCCAACAGGTTGCGTGCCAATACGGGCGTGAGGCCGAGGAGGGCAATGAGGACTGGTCTCCAGAGCATGGATAGCTCTCCTTCGCGCTATGCCAACAGGCTTTTGAGGACGCTTGCGCTAACGAGCTCGAGCTCGCGCTCGCGCTCGAGGAATGGCTGCACGTCGGCCCGGGCCTTTGCCCAATCCACCCCTGCGAGCCGCCGCCGCACCTGCTGGCGCCAGGTCTTCGGCGTCACGGGCCGGCCCTTCCACCCCGTCTGCTTCAGGGCGGCGTTCAGCAGCTTCAGGTTGGGCGCCGGCCAGGTCCGGTCGGCCAGGTACCAGGCCAAGTCGTAGAGGTCGCGTCCCTTGGCCCAGGGCCGGCTCAGGACCGCGTGCAGCTTGCCCGCCAGCAGCGATGCCTTGTCGTAGTGGCACAAGTGCAGGGTCACGTGGCGGCGGACGACCGAGGTCTCGATGCCCGCGCCCGCGGGGGGATTGGTGTCCACCTCCACCTTGATCGAGAGCGTCTGCGAGGCGTGGGGCGACAGGCCAAGCTCGTGGGGCAGGCCGGGGGACTTGACGAGGGCCGTGGCAACCGCCTTACGGTCGCTCACCTTGCCCTCGATGCGGTAACCCTCAAGCTCCAGGGCGCGCTTCGTCCGCTCCATTGCCGCCCTGAGGCCGGCATCCTCCCCAGGCACGATCAGGGAGAAATCCAGGTCCTCAGAGAAACGCGGGATGGCGTAGAGAAAGCGCAAGGCGGTGCCGCCCAGGAATGCCCAGCGCAGGAACACCCCCTGGTCCTGGAGTGATTCGAGAATCCTGGCCTGGAGGTACTCTCGGACCAGACATCCGCGGGCGAGCACGCTGTCGGCCTGGTCCATCAGTTGATGGAGGTACTGCTTCACAGGGCATCGCCCTCCGGGGCGCTCAGCACCCGAGCGAGGATTCGGGCCGCGCGCACCAATTTGCGCCTGCCACTCCGTTCGGCCAACTCCGCCAGCACCCCCGCATCCAGAGCGCCCAGGTTCTGCAGCCGGAGTTCGCCGAGGTAGTCGGGCGAGTCGGCGCCCGGCGTCAGATGCACCAGGTCGAGCAGCGCCTTCTCCGCCGAGGCCACGAAGGCAAACTGCTGGGGCGCGACCTCGAGCCGAGCATAGCCGAACACCAGACGCCCCGCAAGGTGGGTGAACCGGAAGGCGCCCAGAGGATTCCTTACGGTCTCGGGACGTCCTGGCCCCACGCTGGTCACGACAGGCACGTGCTCGGGAATGACGCCGTGGAACGCCAGGGCGGATTGGAGGCTGACGTACGACCCGCGGCGGAGCCTGTTGGCGACCAGGAACGGATGGGGCTCTACTTTGCGCCAGGCGGGCGCGAGCGCATACAGGCCGCGCCGCAGTTGCAGCAGGCGGCCCGCCTTCACCCAGCGCGTGAGCTGCAGGCGCACCTGTCCTGCCGACACCTCGCCGGCCAGGAGGAATGCCGACGAGAAGACCGGTTCGCGGCTGACAAGGATCAGGAGGGCATCCCATTTCATGGCAGTAATATATCATGAATGCTAAGTAAGTGCAACGGTTGCGGAAGACAAGGCGATGGCCCGTGCCCCGGTTGCCACATGCTGGGCCGTGCGCTAGGATAGCCCGCCGATGAGAGCTTGTGTAAGGAGACAGCAGGATGTCAACGTATGGCGCTCTCGGTGAGGCAGAGGAGAGAATCGAGCCCGGCGTCTACCGGGTCAGTTTCGGGGCTTTCTCGCTCAAGGAGTGCTGGCGCGTGGCGGGGCCGTGGCTCTTCCCCATCATGCTGGTCTGCAAGCTCCTGAGCGCGAAGGGGCCTTACGTGTGGCTGCCGGCCAGCCAGGCCATCCAACGCTGCGCGGCTGAGGAGCTGAGCGCCGAAGCGCTGGCGCACCTTATGCCCGCCGCCGAAGAGCTCAGACTCCTCGGCTTCTCGGCGGGGGCGTTCTCCAGGATGGTGAAGGTTCTGGACTCCACGACGAAGGAGAGCGCGGCGTACATGTCGCTCCACGACGACGGCACGAGGTTGGCTGAGGCGGTGTATGTCAGGTCCGTAGCAAGACAGGGCTCGAGGGAGGTGGAGAAGCGAACCATTGCCCTGACCACCCTGTTCCTCACCGAGGACATGGAGGCGGTGGTCGTGACGAACTCGAAGCAGGCATTCGTCAGTACGGAGTGCGTTGCGGCGTTGCACGTGATGGCCGGCGGCCCGCGGGAGCTGTGCTCGCGCCTCGACGAGGCGCTGGCCAGGTATGGCGGGCACGCCAAGCGCATCGGGACTCTTGCCGAGGCGCAGCAGGCGTCGGAGCGCTTCGAGGACGCGCGCTTCCTACGCCTCATCCGGCACGGCGTCTACCAGAAGGTAGGCGAAGAAGAGGCGCGGAGCGTGCTGGACGCCGCCGAGCAACGCGCGGCTGGCCGCTGCTGATGGGGCAGGTCTTGGGCCGTCAGGGTGGGCTGCCCAGGCTTTTCAGGAGCTGCGGGCCGGTGAATCGCAGGATGTTCCTCCACACGGCGGCGGCGATTGGGGCCGCCCCGCGCCTTCTTCTCTCAGCAGCCAACGAGGATACCGTGATGAAGCCATATCATGAGCCAGCCAGAGACGTTCCCGTCGTCGAGCGCGCCGACGTGTTGGTCGCCGGCGGGGGGCCGGCGGGGGTCGCCGCCGCACTCGCCGCGGCACGGCGAGGAGCAACGACCCGCCTCATCGAGGCCAACGGCTGCCTCGGCGGCACGTGGACCGCCGGGCTCCTGAGCTGGATCCTCGATTCGGGCAACAAGAAGGGCATCATCAAGGAGATCATCGCCGAGCTGGAGAAGCGCGGAGCCGTCGCCCGATACGGCGGCGACGTGGGCTACGACGTGGAGACGATGAAGCTCGTGCTCGACGAGCTGTGCCTCGCGGCCGGCGTGCGTGTGCAGCTTCACACCCGCGTGGCCGCGGCCCATGCGCCCGATGGGCGGCTCGGCCTGGCGATCACAGAGTCGAAGAGCGGCCGCCAGGCCTGGGCGGCCGACGTTTTCGTGGACGCGACGGGTGACGGAGACCTTGCGGCCCGCGCAGGCTGTGGCAGCGATTACGGCCGCGAGGGCACGGGCCAGGCCCAGCCGATGAGCGTCATCTGCCTTGTCACGGGCATCGCGCCAGAGGGCGTGGCGGAGTTCGTCCGCGGCCTGGCCGAGCCGAAGGGCGAGCGCAACCCCAAGGGCCGCCTGAAGGCCGAGATGGAGCGGGCGGGCGTCTCCCCCTCCTACGCCCAGCCCACGCTGTTCTACATCCGCGACGGCCTGTTCTGCATGATGGCTAACCACGAGTACGGTGTGGCAGGGACCAACGCGGCCCAGCTCACCGAGGCCACGCTCCGCGGGCGGGCCGAGGTGCACAAGCTGGTCAACGCCCTTCGCACCCTCGGCGGCGTGTGGAAGGACATGCGCATCGTCGCCACCGCCGAACACATCGGCGTCCGCGAGGGCCGCCGCGTGCGGGGCCTCTACCAGGTCACTGCTGACGACCTGGCCAGTGGCGCCCGCCACGACGACGCCGTGTGCCGCGTGAACTTCCCCGTGGACGTTCACTCGACCGACCCGAAGCAGGACAAGGGGATCACGCGCGAGCGCGTGCGGGCCAAGCCCTACGACATCCCGTATCGGGCGCTGGTGGCGAAGGACGTAACGGGGCTGTTGCTCGCGGGCCGGTGCATCAGCGGCGACTTCATCGCCCACTCGAGCTATCGCGTCACGGGGAATGCCGTGGCGATGGGCGCGGCCGCGGGCGCGGCCGCGGCCCTCGCCGCCAAGTCCAACCGCCCGCCGTGCGAGCTCCCGTGGCCCGAGGTTCAGAAGACGCTGAGCCTGTAGCCCGCGGAAGTGCAAGATTCCATACTTGAACAAGTATGGAATCATCATCACCGTGTTTGTGGGGGAGGGTGGCTCGTGGCGCAGAAGGATCCCTCACCTGTACAAGTGTGGGATCCTCCTCGCAGCACCTGTGAAGGAGAGCCGATCGTGACTGCCCCGAGACGCTGTCGGGTGAGCACGGCCGCGGCCATCGTGGCCGCAGCGTTTGTGCTCTCGCTTGGCTCCCCCGCGCATGCGGGTGGAAAGGAGAAGGCAATGGATGAGCTTCGCGCGGGAAAGAACTTCATTCCCACACCCGTCCACACCGAGGAGGAGGACCAGCAGGTCCTCAAGCTCTTCGCGGGCCTGCGCGTGGCCGACGTGTGCGACGGGATGGACAAGGCGGGGCTTCAGGACCTCGGGCTCGTCGCGCCCGACATCCGCCCCCTCTGGCGCGACACGAAGGAGTTCAAGCACCGCATCGCCGGCATCGCCGTCACCGCGCGCTACGTGCCGACGAACAAGCCGCCCATCGGCCGCCTCGAGGCCGAGGCCTTCGACCGCGCCGCGGGGGCCTGGTATGGCCAGCTCTCGCCCGAGCCCTTCGTGCCCCTGCTGCGCAAGGGCTCCGTGCTCGTCATCGAGGGCACGGAAGGCGCCGAGGCCGGCACGATCGGCTCGAACAACATCCTCGGCTGGGTCGCCAAGGGCTGCGTCGGCGTCGTCACCAACGCCACGGCGCGCGACACCGATGAGATTGCCGCCCAGGGCGTCCCGCTGTACTTCCGGCACCCTGGCCGCGGCATCCGGCCTGGCCGCAACGAGATCGAATCCGTCAACCGCCCCGTCGTCATCGGTGGCGTCACCGTCATCCCGGGCGACGTCGTCGTGGCGGACGGCGACGGGGTGATCATCGTGCCGCGTCGTGCCGCGGAGGAGGTCGCCCTGTATGCCCGGAAGGTCCTGGAGGGCGACAAGGCCGGCCGCCGCAGGCTCTACGAGCGCCTCGGCCTCCCGCCGGACGAGAGCGTGAAGTGAGGGTGGGCACAGCAGGGCTCCTGGAGAAGTGAGTTCGGAGAGGGATCGAGGTCCCCCGCGGCGGCCTGCGAGGCGTCACTCCTCCCGCGGCTGCGGGTCGCTATCCTCTGGTTTGCGAGTCGAGCCAGCGCTGTCTTTCGCAAGCGCCTTGCCGATCTCTTCCAAGGAGCGGGTCGCCCAGAAGCGCACGAGTTCGTCGTCGTCCTTGAGAGCCCGGCGCAGAGCGGGTACGGCGGCCTTCGCGTCGGCACCCAGGAAGCCGAGAGCCCTGGCCGCGGCCTCGCGCACGTCTCGGTGGCTGTCGCCGAGGCAGCCGACGATGGCCGAGCAGGCGGCCCTCCGATCGGGGCTCACATCGCCAATGGCCGAAACGGCGAACGAGCGGACCTTCTGCTCCCTGTCCGACAGAGCGGCCTCCAGAGCAGGCAGCGCGTGCTTTGCGGCGCGACCGATGCCGCCCAAAGCCGAGGCCGCGGACCAGCGATCGTCGGGGTCATTGCTGCGTAGTGCCTCGACAAGGACGGGGACAGCAGGGGCTGCGGCCTCGGCAATGTGGCCAAGCGCCCACATCGCGCGTCGCCGGAGAAGGCCCTTCTCACTCGATACCATCCGGGTCAGCGCAGGGACCGCGTCCTTGGCCCCCGGGCCGATGCCTTCAAGGGCAGCCGCGGCAGCCAGGCGAACTTCCTCGACCCCGTCGGAGAGCGCGGCAATGAGGGGAGGGACAGCGGGTGCTGCCGGCAGCCCAATCTTCTCCAGCGCCTTGGCTGCCTGCGCGCGCAGTGCCGGGTCTTCGTGTGACAACGCCTGGGCGAGCGGCGGTACAGCGGGGGCGAGCCACCCGGTGTCGTCCTTCGCGTGAGCCATGCGCTCGAAGGCAGCCGCCGCCGTCACGCGCGTCCGCGTGTCTCCGTTCGATAGGAGATCGGCCAACACGGCCATGGCAGGCTGGCCAACCGCGCCGAGCGCCCAGGCCGCCGCATGCCGCAAGTCTGGCTTCGCAGACGAGGCCAGTTTGGCAAGCGGCGGCACGGCCGCTTCTGCATCCGATCCCATGGCAGCGAGGGCAAAGGCAGCTTGACTGGCGACATTGTCACTCGGATCCGAAAGCGCCTCAATCAGCGCAGGGATGGCCCCCTTCGGCCTGAAAGTGAGAGAGCCCCCGAGCGCCATGGCGGCTCCCACGCGGATCCCCTCGTCCTCATGGCGTAGCGCCTCAATGAGAGGCGGCACCACGTCCTCCCCGATCTCGCACAGCGTCCAGACGGCCTGCTGGCGGACGGTGATGTGAAAGGGTGGCCCCCCCGACACACGCGATGCAGGCCGTGTATCCCCGAGAACCTGGATGATGGCCGGAGTTGCTTCCTTGGCGGCAGGCCCCAGGCCGGACAGTGCGCGCAGGGCGGCGCCCCGCCTCTCAGGATCGGACTGCCGCAGAACCCCCACCAGCGTTGGGACGTCGGCGCCCTTGTCGCTAGTCGGCTTCGGCTCAACCGCTTGGGAAGGCTCGCGCTCTTGGCAGGCGCAGCTCAGGGCACACAGGACAGAGCAAGCTACGAGCCCGAGCCCTTCGAGCAGAGCACGCATCCACCTGGTGCGGGCGCGTCCGCGCACGCCCGCTCCATGGAAGCGACTGAGAGCAGTAGTCTGGCTCGCACCGTACCTGATTCCTGGCATTCTTACCCCTCCAGCGTGGGTCTTTGGGTACCACGCCCAAGCGAATGCTTGGGCGTGTCTGCCCAACATGTGCCACCGGCCTCATCGGCGCCAGGACCTATGGAGCGAATCTCTCGGACAGTCTCCTATATAACTCGCCACGATTCTCGCTCGATCATGCACACGCGATTGCCTCGGTGATCGTAGCGGCAAGCGTCCCGCTTGCCGACTAGAGGCCGCGCTCGGCGTTTCCACAAGCGGGGCGCTTGTGGCTACAACGAGCGACAATCGTGGCGAGTTATCTAGCGGGCGTCGGCGGCCTGGATTCTGCGTAACTCTAGTTCCTCGTAGCGCTTGCGGACTCTCGGGAGCATGAAGGCGGGGATGACGGCGCTCAGGCCGCCGGCGAGGACGAGGGGGTAGTAGACGGCGTAGGGCTGGCCCATCGCGACAGCGGCGACGCCGAGCGCGGCCAGGCCCACCCCAAGGACGATTGCGGCGGCCATCGCGGCGAGGACGAAGCGGCGCGCCTTGCCTCTGCCCGCCAGGACGCCCACGAGTGCGCCAACGAGCCCGATGAACCCGCCCAGGCCTCCACCGATGAATCCGCCCATCCGTTCGCCCCACCAGGCCGTGCGATAGGCCGCTGCCTCGACCGGGTCCTCGTCGGGGCGGTACTGCGCCAGGCGCAGGCCGCTCAGGACGACTGTCCCGCGGCCAGGCAGCACGACGTTGATGACGAGCTTCGCGGGCGGCGGCGCGCCCTCCTCGTTGGAGAAGGGTAGGGTGAAGGGACGCCAGTCCGCCGTGCCCTCGAGGTGCCGCATCGGCCCGGCCTCGGCGAGCGTGGCGGAGAAGTAGGCGCCGCCGTTGGGGAAGTGGTTCCACATTTCGAGATATGCCTTGCCTTCGACGCGCTCGTGGCGGACGAAGCCAGCGACGGCGTACCTGGCCCAGGTGATGGGCGGGGCGTGAATCGTGAGGACCGTGACGGTGAGGGGTTCGGACGCCGGGTTCTCGACCTTGAGGCGGTCGTAGGCCCGCCCCGGCCCATCGGTGGCGAGCTGGGCGCCCTTGGGCGCGCCGCCCGCCATCACCTTCTCCCAGGGGTAGGTGCGGAGGACGTGTTCCGCAAAGGCTACGGACGAGCAGGCGACCAGACACAGCACGACGGTTGGCTTCCTCATTGCGTGCCTCCTAGCTCCTTCTGGTGGGCGGCAAGCAGGGTCCTTAGCGTGGCCATGTCGAGCTTCCCGTCGGCGAAGAGGAGCCGCAACTGCCGCTCGAAGTCGCTCCGGACCTCTTGACTGTCGAGGATCTTCACCTTCTCGATGAGGCGGTCGAGACGCAGGCGCACGGTGGGGTAGGAGATGCCGTAAGCGGCGGCGAGCTCCTTCAACGAGCCGGAGGCGAGGACGAAGCGCTTGACGAACGCCAGGTCCTCATCGCTCAGCAGGTCGGTCCATCTGCGTTGTTCGCTCCCACTCATCCCCTGCGCACCTTCATTTTCATCAAGCCCAACTGAATTATATCACAGATAAAGCCAATGTCAAGTTCCAAATTATGAAACTTGGGCGGCTCATCCCCACGTCAACACTCAGGACGCGGTTTCGGTGGAACACGGTGAAGGGTGGCTTGGAGGCGGGAGATCGGTGGGATGAGCCAAAAAAACTGCAGGGGGTGAGCCCCCGGCTATCACCCCCTGCTTGACGCCCGATAGGTGCACCCGCGCACCTACCTGCTGTTGCTCTCGATTGTCGGCCTTCGTCAGTCCTCCACGAGTGTGGGGAGCGCGCTAAGGGGAGGCACTGCCGAGCTGTAGCCCCCATCCTGCGCGATGCCGCGGAGCCAGGGCCGCAGCTCGTGCGGCACGTGGGCGCGGTCGTCGAGCAGGCCTTCGTTGCGATGGGAGCAGGCCACGCAGATTCGGTGGCAGCGGTCGGTCCACATCAGCTTCCCGCATTTCAGGCATCGCCTGGAGGTCTTCGCGAGGTTGGCCTGTCTCGTCGTCATTGTCCGCTGCCTCGTTCTCTCTCACCCGTTCCCGCCCCGTCGCTGTTTCTTGCCACAGCAATCGCTGTGCCACTGTCGCGGCCGACAGGGCTGGCAGGTGGGGACGCTGCCTGGCGATCGAGGGCTATGGAACTGTAACCGCCTGTGGGTCATCAGGTTACAGCATCCGGGGAGGCTCGCGTAGGCCAGGGGGGTGACGTCGGCGCTGGCGGCCATGAAGCTCTCATAATGAGACGTTCCGCATCTACATCTCAATATGAGAGTCTGCGTGGGGCCGAGTTGGCAGGCGACCGGCTACTCGTTAGGCTTGCGGAGGCGGGCGATGCCGTATTCCTCGATGCGTCGGTGGAGCGTGGCGAGGCTGATGCCGAGGAGGCGGGCCGCCTCGGTCCGGTTGCCGCCCGTGGCGTCCAGCGTGTCCCGGATGGCCCGCTCCTCGATCTCCTTGAGGCTCACGCCCGCCAGGGCCAGCGGCGGCGAAGGGCCGGCGGCGGGGGGCGCGCTCGGGGCCACGCCCGGGGCGGGGAAGGTCTCGGCCGGCAGGTCATCCACGTCGAGCACCCGCTTCGTCGCCGTCACCACCATCCGCTCGATGCAGTTCTCCAACTCCCGCACGTTCCCTGGCCAGTCATGCCCCATGAGGCGCTGGAGCGCCTGGGGTGAGATGCCCGCCACGTCCTTGCTGTTCCGCTCGGCGTAGCGGCGGATGAAGGTGTGGACGAACAGCGGGATGTCCTCCCGCCGGTCCCGCAGCGGCGGCAGATGGACGGGCACGACGTTCAGGCGGAAGTAGAGGTCGCGGCGAAACGTCCCCGCCTCCACCCGCGCCTCCAGGTCGGCGTTGGTCGCGGCGATGACCCGCACGTCCACCGCAATCGTCTCCGTGCCGCCCAGCCGCTCGAACTCGCGGTTCTGGAGGACGCGGAGAAGCTTGGCCTGGGTCGTCGCGGCCAGCTCGCTCACCTCGTCGAGGAAAATCGTGCCCCCGTGCGCCAGCTCGAACCGCCCCTGCCGCTGGCGGATGGCCCCCGTGAACGCCCCCTCCTCGTGGCCGAACAGCTCGCTCTCGAGCAGGCTCTCGCTCAGCGCCGCACAGTTCACCTTCACGAACGGCCCGCCGACCCGCCGCGACCTGCGGTGGATCGCGTTCGCCACCAGCTCCTTCCCCGTCCCGCTCTCGCCGCGAATCAGGATCGTGCTCAGCGTGTCGGCCACCTGATTGATGAGGTCCATCACCCGCCGCATGGGGAAGGAACTGCCGATCAGGTCTGGCCCCGCGCTCAGGTGCTGAAGCCGCTCCCGCAGCGAGATGTTCTCGAGCAACAGGTCTTGCGCCCCGAACGCCGTCTCCACGTGCGCCTTGAGCTGGTCGAGGTCAATCGGCTTCATGATGTAGTTGAACGCCCCCCGCTTCATCGCCTCGACCGCGGTGCTCACTGTAGCGAAGGCCGTGATCAGCATCACGAAGATCGTCTGGTCCCGCTGCCGCACCCGCGACAGCAGATCCAGCCCATCCATATCGGGCATCCGCAGGTCCGTCAGCACCAGGTCCACGTGCTGCCATTCGAGCGTCTCGAGTGCGGCGGCGCCGCTGGGCACTCCGATGGCCTGATAGCCCATCTCCCCGACCGCCTCGACCAGGCTTTCCCGCCCCACCCGGTCGTCGTCCACCACCAGCACCACGCGCTTCCGCCGCGGGTCGTGGCTGAGCTCGGCTCCGCGCCCATCACCCTTCTCACCCGTCATCTTGCACCCTCAGACAACCCGAGGCCACTCCCCCTGACCTCACGCTCTCCAGGATCGTAACCGGGACCGCCTCAGAGGTCAACCGCGCCTCGACCCCGGGGTGCGTGTAATCTCCCACGGTGCTGAGCAAAGGGGGTGGGCGTCCCAGAAGCGGCCCCAGGTGTACGGTCCCACACTTGTGGCTTCCGCACAACACACGACGCGGCGGCAGCCGCCGCCCGACCAAAATCAGGGCTTCGGCCCCGGAGTCAAAACAAGACACCTTGACATCCGAAGCACGCTGACGCGTGGCCCATCGGCCCCTCCCGCTATCTTGGTGCGTCGAAGCCGCCGCCCCGTGCCTCCCGCCATCGTGGTGTTGCCGCGTGCCTCTAGGGCGGGCTGTGGCGTTCCCTCGCCTGCCGCGCCCGCGTGCCGCCTGCAAGCTGCCCTTCGCCCACGGGCAAGGCCGGGCGCCTGCCCCGTTCCCAGGCCGCCCCTGCCCCGACGCCTTGGTCCCCAGTGCCGCTCCGCTTCCTGCTGACGCCTGCCCTTCAAGGCTCGCCCCCCAGAGGAGCCGCCCCCCTGGGCAACGGGCGGGGTCGTCTCCTGTCGGTGACGGCACGCTCCTCGTGACGCCCAGGGGGTGGGGGCTGTGGGCGGGGGGCCGGGCAGAAAAGGGGACATTCTCCTTTTCTGCGCAGCAGCCTTCGGCGCCCCAAGGGGGCGAAAAGGTGAATGTCCCCTTTTCTGCCCGCGACACGAGCGGACCACCTCGCGGGGCCAGACGGGCTGGACGCCATCCGCTGTTGCACCTCCGCTCGACCTTGCCTGGACAGGACCCGAGCACAGAGCATGTCGGGAGCTGTGGCGAACGCGGCTGCCTTGCGCCCATCGCCCCTACTTGCCGCGGCAACCCCCCGCGCCCCGCTACCACGGGGCGGCGGCGGCTTCGCCGACACACCAGACTAGCGGGAGCAGACTGCTGTGGCGGAGTCTCTGACGCCTGGGGGGTAGCCGGCCAGACTTCGTAGGGATCACTTCAGTCGGATGAGCGAGGAGAAGGGGCAAACGGACCGTGGGAGATTACACGCACCCTCCACCCCGGTCCCCCAACGAACGGTGGCCGACCCGAGCTTCCCCTTGACACCTCGCCCGCCGCACGCTAGCATCAAGGCGGTCCGGCCGACGCGGGGAGCCGTTCTCGCACGCGGCGTCATGGCCGCTACACAGGAGTAAGCAAATGATCGGGCGTGGCTTCTTCTTCCCTTGGGATGCCGAAGTCCCCGTCGGAGCTTGCAGCGGCGCTCCAGCCCCTGGCGGGCATATCCCTTGACAATCTGGATGGCTTCATTGAGCCCCCCTCTGAGTGAGTGGGTCGCCACGATTCCCGGTCAGTGAGAGCTTGTTGAGTCAGACGATGTGCGGGGGAAAGGCGATGGCGACGTGTGCGAAGTGCGGCGGGGAGCTGGAGCCGGAGAGGACGCGGGCGGCGTCAATCTCGGGGAGCATCATGGGGGACGAATATACCGACTGCTTCTTCCTCTGCCCAAAGTGCCAGGCCTATACGGTGGTGAACTTTCACGACCGCTTCCTGGGGGAGGAGACGTCGAGCAGCCGCGGGCCGGTGTCGAAGGCGGAGGGGGATGCGAAGGTGGCGCTGATCAAGCAGTGCAGCAGGCCCTGGGACAAGAAGTGCCGCTGCGCGGCGCACAGGGAGTATTTCGGCGGCTGGCTGGACTGAGCCACTCCGCCTTGGCTGGCCAGGGGGGGGGCCTTGTTCCGCCGTGGCAGGCGCGGTTGCAGGCGCGGGAGGAAAGTGTAGAATGACGGGCAGTCTGCTCTGGCATTGGGGCCGGGAGGGAGGAGGCGGGCAATGGCGAGCAGGTCATGCGCGTTCCACGGCGGGGCCGTGCTGTGGTGCGTGTGGGCCGTCGTCCAGGCGTCGGGGGCCAGGGCGGGCGCCCCATCGGCGCGGGACCAGGCGGTCGCCCACTTCCTGTCGGGGCAGCGGCTTCAGGAGAAGGGGGACTTCAAGGGGGCCATAGCGTTCTTCGACGCCGCGCTCCAGCTCGACCCGCGCGACGTGGAGACCTACATCCACCGCGGGCAGTGCAAGCGCAGCCTGACCCCGCCCGACTATGCCGGGGCGTTGCGGGACTTCGAGGCCGCGCTCCAGCTCGACCCGCAGAGCGCCTCCGCCCTCAACAGCCGCGGCGTGACGTACCTGAACATGAAGGACCTGGCAAGGGCAATGGCCGACTACAATCGGGCCATCGAGGCCGCACCAGCGTTCCACAAGACCTACTACAATCGCGCCTACCTGCGCCTGCTGACGGGCGAGGGCACGGGCGCCCTGGCCGATGCCAACAAGCTCCTGGAGCTGGACCCCGACGCGCCGGTGAACCTCGTCCTGCGCGCCGACATCAAGAGGTCCATGGGCAACCTTGGCGGGGCGATGGCGGACGCGAGCCGCGCCATCGGCCTGGACCCCAAGTACCACCGTGCCTGGTACGCGCGGAGCCTCGTCCGCGAGGAGTCCCGCGACCTGGCGGGCGCCTGGCAGGACCTCCAGCGCGCGCTGGAGCTGGCCCCCACGAACGCCGCGACGCTCGCCCGGGCGCAGCAACTCACGGAGAAGCTGGGCAAGGCGGGCCTCGTGGCCGTGGCGCCGCCCCCCACCAAGCAGCCGCCGCCCGTGGTCGTGCCGCCGCCCGTCGTGCCCGAGCCACCGAAGCCGGAGCCGCCCGTCGAGCCAGGGCCGCCGCCCCGCATCGTCGAACCGCCGCCCTTCCCAGAGCCTATCGAGCCGCCTCCGCAGCCGAGCACGCCGCCGAAGCCGGTTCAGTTCCTCCCCCGCGACCCGAACAACCTGGCCGCCTGGAACCTGCCCGACACGCCCTGGCGCAAGGGCGACACGCCGCTGCCAGACGAGCTGTCTGACGAGCAACTGAAGGCCCTCGCCACGCAGTTCGACGTCACGAAGCTCGACTACAGCGAGTTCCATCGCGGCGTCACCACCGCCATCGCCTGCATGCGCCTCGTCTACGCCGAGATGGACGAGGAGGACGTGCAGCGCCTCTACGCCAAGTGGGCGCCGATCCAGGAGTTCCCTACGGTCGAGGCCGTGGAGTATTTCAACAAGCTCAACCCCCTGCTCCTGGAGTTCCTCAAGGCGCGCGGCGCCCTGGCGGTCGTCCTGGGCGAGTTCGACCGCGCGTGGCGGGAGGCGGGCGTGGCCGCGGGCTTCGGGGACCTCGATTCGATGGCCGAGGCCCTGGAGGAGGCCGAGGCGCACAAGAACACGGCCGCCTCGCTCCGCGAGCGCCTAGCCCAGACTGGCAAGGCCATCGAGGACATGGGCGACCCCCCCAACCCCTACGCCGGGCGCCACAAGCGCCAGAAGGTGTTCCAGGCCGTCCTGAAGCGGGCGACCACGGTCCGCATCCTGCCCAACAAGCACGAGGTGCTCCCTGGCACCGTGTGCCGGTTCATGCCCGTCGTGAAGGAGCCGCCGGCCAAAGTCAGCTACGAATGGAACTTCGGCGACCAGGTCGCTGAGGCCAGGGTCGCGCCCGACACCGTCGCCCACAAATACGCCAACGTCGGCAAGTACGAGGTGACGCTCACTGTGCGCGACACGGCGACCAATCGCGTGGTCGGCCAGGCGGCGGCCGCCGTCTCAATCGTGGCACAAGCCGCGAACGCCGCCAGCTACGTGATGGCGGACTGCCGCACGTTCGCCCAGCCCGACAAGGCCGTCCGAGTCGGCGCCCAGGCGATGACCGAGCGCTGGGAACTCCACAAAGACGAGAAGAACCCCGACAAGGTCACTAGCTCCTGTACCCTCAAGTTCTCCTGGACCCCGCCGCCCGGGCGCCTCGACCCCGCCACGCTCAACCGCGTGCAGTTGAAGACCGCCATCGAGGTCGCTGAGTCGGAGGGGGACTGGGTGGCGGCCTGGGAGCCGATGCAGTGCGTCGTTTACTTCTTCCAGCGGGACGAAGCGGACATCGTGGAGGAGATGGGCAACGGCAAGTTCCACGATATTGCCCCCTACCGGGCGCTCATGTGCCGCGGGAAGATGCGTCCGGTGTGCGAGTTCATAGGCGACAACCCGGCGCTGGCAGGCAGGACCGGCGAACGGACCATCGTGGACGACGCGGAGAAGCGCAAGGCCCTTCCCATCCTCAACACGCACACCGGCCAGGCTACGAAGGTGAACGGGACCGAGTTCCCCTTGGCCGTCGTGGCGGTGCATGCCAAGGGGCTGGGCCTGAAAGGCTACGCCTTCTACCTCTACGCCTTCGACCCCAGCGGGCAGAAGCAGCCCATAGACCTCAAGGGTGCCGAAGACGCGGAGCCAGTGGCCGCGCTGCCTGACGACCCGAACGCCGCCCGAATCGCTCAACTGCGCGAGAACATCAAGTTCGACCAGGAGACCATCGAGCGGATCAAGCTCCAGTTGAAGACGGAGACCGACCCCGCGCGAGCCAAGGAGCTGCGCAACCGCATCGTGGACAACATGACCGAGATCAGCCGGTCCGAGGACATGATTGCTTCGATTGAGACCGGCACCATCGTCCATCGCCGCTCGATGGCCGAGGAAGTGCAGTTCCACCAGCTCATCGAAAGCTGCCACGAGAACGTGCGGAAGGCCCAGGCCATCGCAGACAACGCCCGCCGCGTGGCCCAGCTTCAGAAGGCATTCGACCGCGGCGTGGGCAACCTGCACAACCTGATCGCCATGCTCGACGACGACGACGCGAAGACCTACCGCGAGTGGGCCAGCCAGAAGCTCGACGCCAAGGCCGTCATGGAGCGCGACACCAAGAAGCTCAAGCAGATGACCGCAGCCATGCTGGCCCTGGTGCAGGCGCGTGGGTTCCGCCAGGACGCCGAGGCGACGGACACGATCACCACGCTGGAGGAGGTCAAGTTCGGGTGCGACCTGGCCATCATGATCGTGGCCCCCTACGGTGCCCTGTCGAAGTCCGTGTTCGGGCCGGGCTTGACTGCGGCCCGGGTCGGCACCGGCTATGGCGTAGGCACGGGCTACGTAGAGGGTGGCCTCAAGGGCGCCGCCGTCACCGGGCTGCGCTTCTACTCCGCCGCCGCGGACGTCGCGCTCGCCGCGATGGACGGCTACCGCTCGGAGCCTGGTGGCAGCCTCACGGGCGCGGCCAAGCACGCCCTGCTCACCCTCGTGTTGCGCAAGGGCACCGAGATGTCGGCGAACCGCTTGGCTCAGGAGAGCCTGAAGCGGGCTGTCGCGGCCACCACAAGGCCGGCCAAGCCCAGGCCCTGGGGCGAGTTCGTCAAGGACGCCAACTTCAAGCAGGACCAGCGCTACGGCGAGGACCTGGTCAAGAACTACCAGCGTGCCAACAACGCCTTCATCGAGATGGCCTCGCAGAAGAAGCCGCCGAACAAGACGATGGACCAGTACCTCGCCGCCAACGCCGAGGCCCTGGCCAAGACCCCCGAGGGCCGCAACCTCGTCGAGGCCCTGGCCCAGGTCGAGTGCAGCTACACGGCCAAGATGGCCTTCCAGGCGCCGAGCGTCGCCGGCGCGGCTAAGCAGTCGTACAACAAGAACCTCACCAACTTCCTCGAGAAGCCCATCCTGACGCGAGCCAAAGAGATCATGAAGAACAACGGCTGGAACGACTTCGAGCTGATGCAGTTCCGCCACGGGGCCAACCAGAAGAAGGTGGGCTTCGACAAGGACATCGGGGTGAAGGAAGAGGGCTGGTCGCCCAAGAAGGACGGCAAGGACATGAAGCTCCTCGAGTTCCAGAAGGAGATGGACGCGTGCCTGGCCCAGGCGTTCCGCGAGAAGTCGGGGGGCCGTCTGGCCAAGCTCGCCGATTGGCAGGCCACAACGTCCAAGCACTGGGAGGCCTACCGCGACAAGACGGCGCTGGAGCTCAACAAGCTGCGCGCGCAGGGCCTGGACCCAATGTCGCAGCTCAACCCAGCCCTGGCCAATCAGACGGGCCAGGTGAACGTCAACAAGGTGTGGCACGCCCTGTGCAAAGGCACCCGGGAAGGGCAGTCGGCGGCATTCCGCTCCACCGTGAAGGAGATCAACACCAAGATCGTCGAGAACCTGCCCAGCGACAGTGCAGAGAAGGCCTACTTCGAGAAGGTCCTCGCCATCTGCAAGGAGGGCGTCACCGACCCCCACGCGGCCGCGGGAAAGCTCAAGAGCTTCGCCGGGGGCGACATCTTCGACGTGGCCTTGCAGGTCAAGCAGCAGCTTGTCTCGATGATTAGGTCGGCTCCCCGGCCCCTGAACTGAGGCGGAGCCTGGCTACAGTGCTGAGCCGGTGAAGCCGGTGCGGCGGCGGAGGAAGTGGGTGCGCTTCTCGGGGGGCAGGGCCAGCAGGCGGCGTATCTGCTCCACCTCGGCACGCTCGGTCTCGGCCTTCAGGCGCTCAAGCCGTTTCTTCTTGCTTTCGCTCACGGGCGGTTCTCTCAAGCACATCGAGCACAGCCAAGTCCCGCGGGCGCCCCAACGCCCGCTTGCTGGCGATCACGTCGTCGAGGGAGGCGACCAGAAGCCTGGCGCGGCCGAAGGGAAACGCCGTCGCGCGGGAGCGCAGGGAGGCGAAGGAGCGGATGCCGTGGAGGTCCGACATGAAGTCGAGCTGGAGGCCGGTGTCCTCGACAGTGAGGCGATAGAGGTCCGAGGCCGGGTAGTAGGGCCGCAGGATGACGGCGCCGAGGCGGCGGGCAAGCCTCTTGAGCTTGCCGAGGTTGGCCGGGGTCTTGCGGAACATGAAGTCGAAGTCCAGGGTGGTCACGGGCGCGCCGCGCAGGGCGGCCGCGGCGTTGCCGACGAGGATGGCCTCGAGGCCAGCGGCCTCCAACCCCTCGGCGATTGTGGCCAGGAACGGCGCAGCATCCATTCGGGCGTCTCCGACGCAGCCTCCACTGGCCGATTATAGGCGCTGGCTGAGCCGTGTCAAGGGTGAGAGCGCGCCGGGACTGCGCCGCCCGCGGCACGATACGGATGTTCATCAGATGATCATCTGAACGAGGCACAAAGGAGGGGTGGCGGACGCCGTAAGCCCAGATGCTGCAAAAGGTTACGTGACCCAGCGCGGGCCGTGTGTTCAGATGGTAACACTTCAGCCGAATGAAGTGGGAGTTTGGAGTGCGGCCTTCAGGCCGTATCCTGCGCCCCAGATACGGGCTAAAGCCCGCACTCCGAACCCTGCGCACCATCTGAGGGTGACGGTTGGCTCTCCACTTCATTCGGCTGAAGTGTTACTTCAGATGATCAAATCCAGGGGGGGAAGTGATCATCTGAACGCCTGAGGCGGTCACTTGGCGACGGGCACCTCGAAGAGGGGGCAGGGGGCGCCCTCGCTGGTGAGGTGGAGGGTTCGGCCGTCGGGGCCGTAGCAGACGGCTTCGCCCTGGCGGCGGGGGGGCATGACGAGCGTGCGGGGCTCGCGGGCGAAGGCCTCGGCCCACTTCTCGTCGGGCCGCCGCGTGTACTCGAAGGCGTTGCCGTAGGTGAGGACGATGGCGCGGAGGCCATCGGGCGAGATGTCCATCGCGGTGACGATGGGCAGCTTGAGGGGGGCGATGGCCTTTGCGACGAGGGGCTCGTCGGCCGGCTTCGGGTCGTGAAGGGCGTAGGCGCGGCATCTGCCGGCGAGGGCCTTGGTGACGAGGATGATGGTCTTGGACGTGGGGTCCACGGCCACGGCCTCGCAGTTGTGGGCGCCGTCCTCGTAGCGGAAGTCGAGTGCTTCGGCCCGCAGCTTGCCCCGGACGCCGCGCTTGGCGGGGTCGAGGCGGGGCTCGGGGATGAGGTAGAGGGTGCACTGCTCGCGTTCCTCGGCGTTGTCGCCCACGTCGGCGACGAGGAGGAACGCCTTGCCGCCCCGGGTGAAGGAGGCCATGTCCTCCCAGTCGCGCGCGGCGGCGCCCTGGATGTCGAAGGCGGCCAGGTCGTGGCCCTGGGCGTTGAAGGCGTAGAGGCGGGGGTGGTCGCCCGAGTCGTTGTGGGTCCAGAAGACGCCTGGGGCCAGGCGGCTGGGGGCGATGCCGCTGCTCTCATCAACCTCCTGGTTGGCGAGGGTGCACACCTGGCGTCCCTGGGCGTACTGGATGGGGGCCGGCGGCGCCTTCTCCGCCGCCGAAAGGTGTGTGAGGCAGAGAAACAGGGCAAGGGCGACTCTGGTCATTGAGGGCTCCCATGCGGGGCTTGCGCGCCTTGGGGAAAGGGACAGAAGGGACCCAAGGGACCTAAGGGATGTGCCCCGTCGCGCGTCCCTTGGGTCCCTTGGGTCCCTTTGGTCCCTTGTTTCCCTTCGATGTGGCGCTGTCTACACAAGCCTCTGAATGCTCTCTTCGATGGCTATGGCCTGAGCTTTCATCTGGAACTCGGGCGTGGCGTCGGGGGCGTTGTTCTTCACCTCGGTGCTGATGCAGTGCATGCGCTTGTGGAGTTCGCCCCAGTTCTTGCGGAAGTACTCGGCCTGCTCGCCCGTGTAGCCGAGGTGGACGGGCTTGGGCTGCGGGCGGTAGCCGGCTCTCGTCCAGGCGTCCACGACTTGTTGGCCCCAGGCGGCGTCCTCGGCCAAGATGTCGCCCTCGGCCAGGCCCTTGATGGGGAGGAGGACCATGCAGTTGAACTGGGACTTCTCGAACTCGGTCTGGTGGAGGTCGAGCCAGCGTTCGTAGCGGAACTCCTTGTCGAGCTTGAAGAAGAGCTTGAAGAAGGAGGAGAGATGGCTGCGGTTGGGCTCGACGTAGCGGTGTTCGTCAATCTGCTCGTAGACGATGCCGATGCGTTTGGGGTGGCGTTCGACGCGTGTGTCCCACAGGTCGAGGCGTTTCCACATCTTGCCCGGGTTGTCGGGGTCTTCGCCGCGCATCCAGCACCAGAACTGGTCGTTGGTGTACTTCGAGCCGTCCCAGCACGGGACGGGTGCGGCCTCGCGTCCCTGGGGGTTGCCGATGGGGTTGAAGGTGAGGATGGCCTTCGCCAGCGCCTTCTCGATGTCGAGGCGGGTCGCATTGCCCGCGAGGTCCTTGCCCGTGACGAGCTGCTCGATGGCGTCGGCCATGCCCGCGGTCGTGCCTGGTTCGTGGGCGTGGGGTTGGGAGAAGTAGCAGCGGCGCTTGCGCTCCAGCGGCACGGCGGGGTCGGTTAGCGTGAGGGCGTAGACCTTGTGGCCTGAGAACGAGGCGATGGAATCCACGCGCAGCGTGCGGCCCGCGATCTCCATCCAGTCGGCGATCTTGGCCTCGAGCTGGGCCTGCTTGGCGATGAAGGGCGCGGGCACGGGTCAGGCCTCCTGCCCTGTCGCCGCTGTGCCGGCGTCCTCGGGCGGCTCGACCACGAGGTTCTTGCGGGCGGGGGTGCCGGCGAGGGCTACGGCGGCGCGCTCGGCGTCCTCGGCGCGGACGAACAGCTTCACGCCGCCCGGCCCCGACCAGCCTACGAGGCCGAGGTTGCCCGTCAGCTCGTCCGCGATCATGCACTCGATCTCCTCCTCTTCGAGTGCGATGCGGGCCTCCTCGGCCTCGAAGGGGGTGTCGAAGCGGGCGATGAGGATCACTTCCTCTTCCATTGCTGGCCTCCTCGTCTCTTGTGTAACCGCAAGCGGGACGCTTGCGGCTACGGTGTCTGGCGCGCGCGGTCGGCGGCGATGAGGGCGGCGCCGAGCGCGCCGGTGATCTGGGGTTCAGGCGGAACGGCCAGTTCGAGCGACAGCGCGGCCCCCACGGCCTTGACCATCGCGGGGTTCTTGGCCACGCCGCCCGTGAAGACGGCGGGCGGGCCGACCCTGAGCCGAGCGGCGAGCGTGGCGATGCGCGAGGCAATCGAGGCGTGGACGCCCGCCAACACCTCCTGCCGCGGCGTGCCGCGCGCGAGCAGGCCGACGACCTCGCTCTCGGCGAAGACGGCGCACATGCTCGTGATGGCGGCGGGCCGCGTGGCCTGCGCGGCCACCTCGCCGAGCTGGTCGAGATCGAGGTCGAGGATGCGCGCGACGATTTCCAGGAACCTCCCCGTGCCTGCGGCGCAGCGGTCGTTCATCGCAAAGTCGCTCACCGCCCCGCGCTCGTCGAGCGCGATCACCTTGCTGTCCTGCCCCCCGATGTCCACGATAGTCCGCACGTCGGGGAAGTGGTGGCGGACGCCGCGCGCGTGGCAGGTGATTTCCGTGACCGTGGCCGTGGCGAAGGGGAGGGCGGCACGCCCGTAGCCCGTGGCAATGGTGCAGGCCACGTCCTCGGGCCGCGCGCCCCACGCGGCCAGCGCCTCGTCGAGGAGGCGCCGGCCCGTTCGCGCGGGGTCGTGCCCAGTGTCGGCGAGCCAGTGCCGGACTCCTCCGGGCGCCTCGGGATCGAGCAACAGGATCTTCGCGCTCCTGGCTCCGAGGTCAACGCCGCAGACGAGCATCACAAGCTCCTGCTGAATCTCCTAAGTGCGCATCATACCGGGCTCCGCACCCTGTGGCAAGTGGCGCCGCGGTCGAGGCGGGCTTGACATCGCTCTGGGCTCCGGAGCTGCTTGCAGACGTGTACACGTCTGCAAGCAGCTCCGGAGGGGAATGGCGTGAAGATAAGGGCAGCGAACAGGCCGGAAGGCAGGAAGAAGACTGCCTAAAGGCAGGACTCCCAACAGGTTATGCACTCGTTCGGAGTCCTGCCTTCAGGCAGAATGCCCTTATCTTCACGCCATTCGCTCCGGAGGGCAGATCATTGTTCGTGCGCGCGTCAGCAGACTGCCGACGACAGTTGAGTATGCGGACCGTGTGCAATTGTCCTCTACGCCCCCGCCGACGCCTGCCAGTAGGGAGTTCTCACGGACTGCCTCGCTGCCCAACGGGGCTCCTGGCCTGGAGCGCAGGCGGTGGCGCTGGACTGGTGTCCGAGACGGACCAACGGCTGGGCTATTTGACATTCCACTGGTGTCGGGTACAATGCGAACGGGACGGTGCAGAGGGGCAAGCCACGATGGAAGGCGCGTCGCAAGAAGGGGAGAGTCGGTGCGAGCGCGACGGCGCGCCGCGGGCCTGGTGGCGGCATCCCCTGTGCCTGTTGCTTGCGGTCGCGGCGGTCGGCGCTGTACGCCGCGTGCGCGGTGAACCTGCTGGCGATCGTGGTCGTGGGCACAGCCGTTGCCCTCGCCGCGAGCGTGACCATGTTCCGAGGGGCCGGGTGAGGAAGTGGCACGAGGGGGAGAAGACCTTTGTGCTGCTCGTGGCGAAGTGACGGCCTCGGAAACTGGCCTCGGGGACGACGATCTTGGCTGCCCACACGTCTTTGAGCCCAACGGCCTTGGGGTACAGGTCCCCCAGAATCCGCGTGAGAGCACGTTTCTGCCATCTCTTTCTACCCGCGTTATGTTCCGTGGCGACTGGCGGCGAGGGCGTCGTCAAGGTCGGCCTGGGGAGCTATGCGACGCAGGCGCCGTCAGGGGCCAAGGGGCCGCCAGAACAGGTGTGGAAGACGGAGGGGGTCAAAGGGCCGCTGCCGACGAATCGCTGGTGGAGCTCGCTGCTCTGGACGAAGCACTCGCTCCCCCAGTTCGCCCACCCGCTGGCCGTGTGCGCGCAGCCAGGCGGCCTGCGGGTCTGCTATCCCAACGTCGCGGTTGCGCCCATCGGCATCATGGCGGGGATGCCCGGCGGGGGCGAGGACCTGGTGCTGGGCCACAGCGGCGTGGCCGAGTTCCCCGATGCGCGGCTGGCCGAATGGAACGATTGGTTCGTCACCGCGTTGTTCGAGAATGGCAAGTCGCGGATGTGGGTCTCCTATGGCCACGGCAGCCCGTTCGTCTACGGGCTGTTCCAGGGCGGCCACGCCAAGGTCACGCTCTGTGCGGAGCCGAAGGTCTGGTCGGGCGATGCCGCGTCGGCCACGCTCGGCCTGTCGGTTCGCGGCAAGCACTACGGCCTCTTCGCTCCGGAAGGCTCGACCTGGGCCGGCCTCGGCACCAAGGTGTTGAGCTGCAACGTGCCAAGGGCGGAGGTGGTGAAGGTCTACTTCTCGCTGGCGCTGTTGCCCGACGACAAGCCGGAAACGCTGCGGCTCTTTCAGAGCGTCGCTCACAACCATGTTACCGACACCCGTGTCGAGTGGGCCTATGACCCCGCGAAGAGCGAGGTGACCACCACCTTCCGCGTCCGCACCATGCCCTACCAGGACCCGGAGGGGAGCGACCGCAGCACCATCTTCGCCCTCTATCCGCACCAGTGGATGCGCACTTCGGCGAAGCTCTTGCCCGGCACCTATCGCTCGGTGCGGGGCGAGATGAAGCTGGCAGCGGGCAAGGAGTTCGCCACCCGCTCGACGTTTCACGGCGTGCTGCCCGTCCTGCCGGTGGTCGGCGGGGAGGATAAGGCGAAGCTGCTCGGCTGTCTTGAAGAGGAACTGAAGGGCAAGCCGCCGGGCACGGGCGACACGTATTGGGAAGGGAAGCGGCTCGGGAAGCTGGCGACGCTTGCCGGCATCGCCGAGCAGGTGGACCCGAAGCTGGAGGCGGCGTTCCTCAGCGAGTTGAGGCAGCGGATCGAGGGCTGGCTGAATGCCGCCGACGCCCAGGGCAAGCCGAGGGCCAAGGGCCTGTTCGCCTACAACCGCACGTGGGGCACGCTCATCGGCTATCCGCCCAGCTACGGCAGCGACGACCAGCTCAACGACCACCATTTCCACTACGGCTACTTCCTCCGCGCCGCGGCGGGAATCGCCCTCCGCGACCCCGCCTGGGCCGCCGACGACAAGTGGGGCGGGATGCTGCGGCTCCTCGCCCGCGACATCGCCTCACCCCGCCGCGATGACGCCATGTTCCCGTATCTCCGCAGCTTCGACTGCTACGCGGGCCACTCGTGGGCGTCCGGCCACGCGCGCTTCGCCGACGGCAATAACCAGGAATCGTCGTCCGAGGCGATGAATGCCTGGGCCGCCCTCATCCTGCTTGGCGAGGCCCTCGGCGACGCGAAGCTGCGCTACCTCGGCATCTGGCTCTACACCACCGAGATGGAGGCGATCAACGCCTACTGGTTCGACGTCACGGGCACGCTCCGCCCGAAGGAGTATCCCTCGCCCGTGCTCACGATGCTCTGGGGCGGCAAGGGCGTCCGCGAGACCTGGTTCAGCAACAAGCCCGAGATCGTCTACGGCATCAACTGGCTCCCCTTCCACGGCGGCTCGCTCTACCTCGGGCTCTACCCCGACTACGTCAAGCGCTGCTACGACGCCCTGGCCGCGGCCAAGGGCGGCAAGGGATTCGAGGACTGGGCCGACCTGGTGCTGATGTACCACGCCCTTGACGACGCGCCCGACGCCCTCCGCCAGCTCGAGGCCCGCGGCGGCAGGATGCCCATCGAGGCCGGCAACTCCCGCGCCAACCTTGTCCACTGGCTCCACGCCCTCGCCGCCCTGGGCCGCGTGGACCGCACCGTCACCGCCGACCATCCCCTCTACGCCGTCTTCCGCGGAGCCAAGGGGAGGAGTTACGTCGCCTACAACGCCGGTGCCACGCCCCGAACGGTGAAGTTCTCCGATGGCACGATGCTGGAGGTGAAGGGGAAGGGCTTCGCCGTGAGGCCGTGAGGGGGAATTGTCTGCTTTTCCAGACTCCGCCCGCTGCCGTGGTGTGGCGATTGCCACTTGACAAGCGGCCCGCACACTGTATACTAGAGCATGTAAGGTGGGGCTGCGTTTGCGCATGGGCAGACTCCGCTGTGCGTCTTCCCGTGTCCACCCTCGAGGGGAACGACGATGAA
>VGYV01000023.1 GCA_016872855.1 Planctomycetota bacterium | reverse complement strand
GGGGCAGAAGAGCAATTGCCTGCGCGGCGCCGAGCGCCCAGCCGCCACGCGTTCGCTCAAGGGCATTGCCCCCGAGAAGTGCGGCCGCTACAAGGCCAACCTCGAGATATGCCCTTGCGACTACGAGCCCTGCGGCAATCGCGGCACCTGCTGCGACTGCGTGCGGAACCACTGGGGCAACCCGGCCTATCCCATGCCCGCGTGCATGAGGGCGTGAGGCAAGCCGGCCGATCCGTCGAATCCGTCGAATCAATCGAATCAATCGAGTGAATCGAGTCAAGAGCGGAAGACTATGGGCGACTACCAGCAATACGACAACCCCCTCGTCACCCGCTACGCCAGCGGCGAGATGAGCGCCGCCTTCTCACCCCAGCGGAAGCACTCGACCTGGCGCCGCCTCTGGCTCGCCCTGGCCGAGGGGGAGCAGGAGCTGGGCCTGGCCATCACCGACGAACAGCTCGCCGAACTCCGCGCCCACCTCGACGACATTGACTTCCCCCTCGCCGAGAAGCTGGAGGCCGAACTCCGCCACGACGTGATGGCCCACATCCACGCCCTCGCCGCCCTCTGCCCCACGGCCAAGCCCATCATCCACCTCGGCGCCACCAGTTGCTACGTGACCGACAACGCGGACCTGCTGATCATGCGGGACGCCCTGGGCCTCCTGCGGGCCAAGCTCGTGAACCTCATTGACGCCCTCGCCCGCTTCGCACGCGAGCACCGCGCTCTCGTCACCCTCGGCTTCACCCACTTCCAGCCCGCACAGCCCACCACCGTCGGCAAGCGGGCATCCCTCTGGCTCTACGACTTCGTGCTCGACTACCAGGAGGTCGTCCGCGTCGCCGATTGGCTCCCCTTCCGCGGCGTGAAGGGCACAACGGGCACGCAGGACAGCTTCCTCGAACTCTTCGAGGGCAGCCACGCCAAGGTGCGGAAGCTCGACGCCCTGGTCGCCCGCAAGATGGGCTTCAAGGCCACCGTGCCCGTCTGCGGCCAGACCTACAGCCGGAAGATTGACACGATGGTGCTCAACGCCCTGGTCGGCATCGCACAGTCCGCCGCCAAGATGTCCAACGACCTGCGCCTCCTCCAGCACCTCCAGGAGGTCGAGGAGCCGTTCGGCAAGAGCCAGATCGGCTCGTCCGCCATGCCGCACAAGCGGAACCCGATGCGGTGCGAGAGGATGGGCTCGCTCGCCCGGCATCTGATCGCCACGGCCCTCAGCGCCCCGCTCACCGCCGCCACGCAATGGCTGGAGCGGACGCTCGACGACTCGGCTGGCCGCCGCATCGCCATTCCCGAGGCATTCCTGGCCGCCGACGCCATCCTGCTCATCGCCCTCAACGTCGCCCGCGGCCTCGTCGTCCACCCGAAGGTGATTGCCGCGCGCCTGCGCCGCGAGGCGCCCTTCATGGCCACCGAGCGGCTCCTTATGGCCGCAGTGAAGGCCGGCGGCGACCGCCAGAAGCTCCACGAGCGCCTCCGCCAGCACGCCTGGGAGGCCCGCCGCCGCATGACCGACGAGGGGCTTGAAAGCGACCTCGTCGAGCGCCTCGAGGTGGACGAGGCATTCGCCGCCGTCCGCTCCCGCATCGCCGACCTGGCCGGCGGCGAGCGCCTGGCCGGCCGCGCCCCCCAACAGGTGGACGAGTTCCTGCGCCGCGTCGTCCAGCCCATCCTCAAGCGCGAGGCGAAGCTCCTGGGCATTGAGAGCAAGCTCAGCCGCTGAAGGGAACTCAAATGGTGCGAGGCATAGCTGTCCTGGCGGCTGCTCTGGCGATCGCTGCGGCGTCGCTTGCAGGCGAGGAGAAGGCGCCGCCCCCCGAACAGAAGGCCCCCGACAAAAAAGGAGCGCCGAAGGAGAAGAAGCCCCCCAAGCCGCCCGAGCTGTTCGGGATGTGGGCCGACAAGATGCGCAGCACCCAGGGCCACCACGAGGCCACCGGCAATGCCACCATCATCAAGGGCGACATGCGGATTGATGCCGACAACGTCGTGGTTGACATTGACGAGAAGACCAACGAGTTCAAGAAGATGACGGCGACTGGAAACGTCCGCGTGAACACCGTCGAGCCCATCAGCCAGCGCACCACCGACCGTCCGCCGCTCAAGCCGCTCCCGGAGGGCCGCAGCGCCCTGTGTGACAAGGCCACCTACGACGCTGCCACCGGCATCGTCGTCCTCCATGGCACCCCGGAGGCCCAGCCAGTAGTCCGTTTCGGCAAGAACGAGGTCCGCGCCGACCTCATCACCCACGACGGCAAGAAGGGCGTCGTCACGTGCGAGGGCAACGTCGTCCTCACCGCCCTCCTGCCCGTCAAGGGCGACGAGAAGGCCCCGCCCCCCAAAAAGGCCGAGCCGCCCAAGGACGCCCCGCCCGCAAAGTAGCCCCCGCGTTCGTAATGCGACCGTAGGGCGTGCATACTTGCACGCGGAATCTCGTGGCCTGCGCGCCTCCCCCTCGTTTCGCGTGCATGTATGCACGCCCTACCATCCTGCCCCTCGTTCCCGCGCTCCGAGCTTGTGAAGAAATCACACGGACGCGCACGGACAGACCCATCGCGGCGAGCCGCACCCGTCGCAACACAATCTGTAGGGGGAAGGTTGGTGGCCTGTGGCCTGTCGGCAGTCCGGCCCCCCGCCGGGGGTGTCACGGGCCGGTCGGCTTCTTCCAGCCCACGGCTTCGACTTCGCCGTGCCGGATTCGGGCAGTGATGGCGCCCTCGCGGCAGGTGGCGAGCACTTGGGCGCCGACGGCTTCGTAGGCGGCGACAGTGGCTGGGGGAAGGTGCTCGGCGCGGTTGCTACAGATGACCCGGGATGGCCGCACGGCGCGGGCAAGCTGCTCGGAGAAGGGGTTCGCGCAGCCGTGGTGCGGGGTGAGGAGCACATCGGCACGAAGGTCGAGGCCGGAGTGGAGAAGGACGGTGGCGCCGACCCGCTCGATGTCGCCGCCAAGGAGGACGCGGCGGCCGGCGTGCTCGATGCGCAGGACGAGCGAGTTCTCGTTCTGGTCGTTGGGGCGCAGGCGGAGCGACCAGTCCATGGGCCAGAGGACATCGAGGGCGTTGCCGTTGCCGACCACGATGCGGTCGCCCGCCTGGACGGGCGAGGCTGGGATGCCGCGCTCCCGCAGCAGATCGAGGAGCTGTCGGCCCGCCTCGGCCTGGCCGAGGACTGGGCTGTGGACGACGCGGCCGACCCTGAAGCGGTCGAGGAGGGCGGGGATGCCGTTGATGTGATCGGCGTCGGCGTGGCTCACGACGAGCAGGTCAATCGTCCTCACGCCCCAGTGCCAGAGGGCCGGGGCGGCGGCCCAGCGGCCGACGTCGGTGCGTCCGTAGGAGCCGCAGTCGTAGAGCGCGGTCGAGCCGTCCGGGAAGCGGAGGACGGTGGCGTTGCCGTGCTGGACGTCGAGTGCCGTCACCTCGAGGCCCTGGGGCGGCCGCCCCGAGGCGCTGAACACCAGGAAGGCCAGGATGCCCGCGACCCACAGCGTGGCCGCGCGGGTGCCGCTCAGGCCCAGGCGGCGACGGCACACCACGGTCAATCCAAGAGCGTAGTATGCAACCACCCAACCGAGGGCGGGAGGGGCGCAGTACTGGTGGGCAGGGAGCACCGTGTCGAGGAAGAACACGATTCCGGTAAGGAACGATGCTGTCCCTTGTGTTGCACTGGCGGTCGTCCAGGCCAGCGCGTGCGAGGCCGCGGCGAGCAGCGTGTGCGCGAAGCCCAGAATGGTGAGAAGGCCGGCCAGGGGGATGACCACCATGTTCACGAGGACCGTGGCCGGGTTGTAGTGGCCGAAGTAGAGGACGCCCAGGGGGAGCACGCCAAGCCAGGCGGCCGTGGAGGCCGCCGTGAAGGCGGCAGCTCGTTCGTGGCACGTGCGGCGCCAGCGCGCCCAACGGCTGGGCTCCTCATCGCCGGCCATTTGGTCGAGCAGGCTCTTTCGAGGACGCAGGAGGCCCCTGAGGTCGCCGGACAGGAGGACGATTCCCAGCACCGCTGCGAAGGAGAGTTGGAAGCCTGCGTTGAACAGGTCGAAGGGACGCAACACGAGGAGCACGAGCGCGGCCAGCGCCACGGCCTGGACCGCATCTGGCTGCCGGCGGCCCATGATCCCGAGCACGAAGGCGCCGGTCATCACCGCCGCCCTGACGACCGAGGGCGGCGCACCTGAAACCAGTGCGTAGGCAACCACGGTGCACAGAGCGAGTGCGCCGGCAAGCCGACGCCCAAGCCCCGTCAGGGCGGCAGCAAGCCACACGACCCAGGCCACAATGGCCACGTTGAAGCCGCTGACGGCCAGGAGGTGGATCGTGCCCGTGCGGGCGAAGGCTTCTTCCAGGTCGTCGTCCAGCTCCGTGCGGTCGCCGAGGACGAGGGCGCAGAGGAGGGCGGCGGACCTGTGGTCGGGGGCAAGCGTCGTCCGCAGCCTTGCCCGGAGCGATGAGCGGAGGGCGTAGACCGTGGCCCAAGGGCCGCCGCCCCCCGGCTCCTCGACCGCCACGCCGCCCTCGCCGACGGAGAGCGTGGCGTCAATGCCACGGCGGCGGAGAAGGGCCGAGCCGTCCACCTGGCCGGGGTTGCTGGGGCCGGTGGGCAGGCGGGCCATGCCCACGGCCACCACGCGGTAGCCATAGCCGTAGGGCGGGTCCCCGCACGCCTCGTGCTCGACCACGCGGACGCGGCCCGACAGCGGGCGCCACTGGGCGTCCACGCACGCCGCGTGGCAGTCCAGGTCGAAGCGTGTCTGGCGGCTCTCCGTTGCCAGCCACTTGCTGTCGCCCGAGAGCGGCATGGGCGGGAGGACGCGGACCTCCGGGTCGCTCGCAACCACGCCACGCAGCTTTACCAGGGTTGGCTCCTCCCCCAGGAAGCGCGAGATGTGGTCTGGGCCGCGGGGCTCGCCGGCCAGGTCGAGGCGCACCCAGCCGGCGCCCGCCACAGCCAGCCAAAGCGCCACCGGCGCCGCGCTGCGCAGCTCGAACCACGCGAACGCCGGGAATGCGGCGACGGCGAGACACAGGGCCACCCATACGCCCGAGGGTGGGAGCGCCAGGGTCTCCCTGGTGAGGATGCCGCATGCGAATGCGACGGCCGCCGGCACGAGGGGCCGGTAGGGGAGGAAGGCAGGCTTCTGTTCGTCCCAGTCGTCCATTGCCACCGTCCCGCCAGAGAGTGCCGAGTGCCCAGATGATAGCGCCGCCCTCATGGACCTGCAAGCGGCTTTTGGGCAGTTACTCGGCGTGGTCGGCGGCCCCGACGCCGATCACCGCTCGCGTGGCTGGGGAAGGGGGATGGGCTCGATGGGGATCGGGCGGGGAGGGGGAAGGATGCGGTAGCCGGGCGTGGCGTGTAAGTGTAGAACTGCGTTGCGGTTGAGGAGTGCGGCGCCCTCGATGCCGCCGCCGCTGAAGCCGAGGGAGCTGCCTGCCCCAGGTGTGCCCTGGTTGCGGAAGCGGGCGGAGTAGATGCGGGCCATGAAGTCGCGGGCATCCTCCTGGCGGAAGGCGGGCGGACGGATGCGCTCGAAGCGGCCTACGCAGTCAAAGGCGTAGGAGTCGAGCAGCTTGCCGCGTAAGCTGTTGAAGAGTCGAGGGTTACAGAAAGCGTCGGCGCCCACGATCTGGCCTCCCTGTGCGACGACAAAGCCGACAATGCGGGGGCGGGCGATGATGCGGAAGGCATCGCGGTAAGCGGCAAGCTCGCGGGCCACGGCGGGGCTTGCGGCCACGGCCTCGTAGTCCTTCGTCGCCGATTCCACGCGGAAGCGGCGCTGCTCGCCCTCCACCTGGTCCCACACCTCGGCCTGAGGCGCGCCGGCCATCGCTCGCTGCCGCAGGGCGTAGTTGGATAAGTACTTGCCACCACTGAACTTATCTTCGCCGGCCCAGCGGCCCTTCTCGACACAGTAGGTGGGCACGGTGACGCGGGTTTCGGGGGCGATGAGCACATCGTCCCGGACCATGCGGTTCTGCTTCCCGCCGCCGATGACCTCGCCGCTCATCACGAACACCCAGTCGCGGCGGGAGCAGTTCTCCATCGTCACGCGCTCGACGGTGCCGGTGTCGAAGATGCGGAGGATGCCTTGGCGGAGGGCTTCATCGAGGGTTGAGTAATCCGTATCATCTTCCCGCGCCTGGAGCTCCAACGCGAAGATGGTCAAGCCACGGAAGTGCTCCGGGCCGTGGACGAGGAGGCGTCCGAGAAAGCGAGTGACCTCGTTCTCGTCCTGAGCCGAGGCGGTGGCGAGGAGCGAAAGGGCAACGAAGGCGACACTGAGCTTGCGCATGGTTGAACCCCCTGAAGGGTTGCCAGACCTCTCCTAGTTGATTAGACGCAGAACCTGCCGAGTCGTTCGCGCGAGATGCACGTAACGGGCGTGTAACGAGGGGGAAAATCCCTCTTGCAGAATCTGCCCGGGCCTGATAGCATGGGCCGATGCAGTCGGACACCGCGGCTTGCTGAGGGGCTGGCGTGGGGCCGAGGACATATCTCCTTCTCTCGTCGGTAGTTGCAGCCGGCGCCGCATTCGCGGCCGAGGCGGCCGGGGTGCCCGATGGCCCGGACCGCGAGGCCGTGGTGCGCGAGATGCTCGAGCGCTCGCGCCTCCTGGAGGACGCGAGGTTCCGCGTGGCGCGGTCCCTCTATGAGCGCTACGTGCGGGAGGCATTGCAGCCCGGCCGCCCCATGCCCGCGCCCGTCCCGATGGTCGCCGAGGAGGGGCGATACCTCCTCCGCATCCCTGCCGACCGCAAGCTGGTGATCGAGGCCGCGTTGCGATTCCGCGTCCTGGACCCCGAGCGCTGCCCCAAGGTGCGCGTGCTGCCGGCCGGGTGGGTGTGGGAGGAGGCGAGGGTGAACGGCGCGCCCGTGAAGCTGGCGACGGAGGAGGCGGCGGGGGGTTGGCTCTGGTTCTCGCCCACGGCTCCTGGGGAGTATCGCATCGAGGCCCGCTCGCCCCAGCCCGAGGTGCCGCCCGCCGGCACGGGCTTCGACCTTCCCGTGGCCGCGACCGTGCAGACGCTCGTGGGCGTGGAGTCGCCGGACGCCTGGGAACTCGTCATCGTGGGCGCGCCGCTCCGCTTGACTGGCGCGGCAGGCATGGGAACCCACGGCCAGGTGGCCGCGCGATGGGGCGACAGGCTGAGCATTCGCCTCGGGCGCCCCGCGGCCGTGGCCGAGCGGCCGCCGCGTTACGAGGTGAGGGGCGACGTGGCGTGGAGCCTCGACGAGGGGCTTCAGCGGGTCACGGCTGAGCTGGACGTGGGGATCGTGGGCGGAGCGACGGAGCGGCTCGACCTGTCGCTCCCCTCCGCCGCCGAGCGGGTGAGCGTGTCGGGGCCGGACCTGCGGGAGGCCCAGGTGGCCGGCGGCAAGGCGGCGGTGTTCCTGCGCGGCAAGGTGCGGGAGCGGACGCGGCTGCGGGTGAGCTACGAGATGCCGCTGGCGAAGGAGGGGGTGCAGCGGCTCGACCCGCCCTCGCTCGCCGATGGGCACTGGGCCGGCGGCACGCTGGTGGTGAGCAACGCCGCGGGCGGCGTCGAGGTGCTGCCCGCCACGCTCAGCGGCCTGCGCCAGATGGCCATCGGCGACGCCGCGGCCTCGGCCCGCGCGCTCGCCGTCGGCACGCCCGCCATCGCCTGCGAGATCGCGGGCCGCACGTGGAGCGCCGAGGTCGAGCTCCTCAACCTCGCCGAGTTCGCACTCAAGGAGTCCATCGCCGACCTCGCGCACTACGAGCTGCTCTTCCGCGACGACGGGATGCTGCTGTGCAAGGCGAGCTACGAGATACGCAACCGCGCCCGCCAGTTCCTCCGCCTCGACCTCCCGCGCGGCGCCACCGTGCTCCAGGCCCGCGTGAACGAGGAGCCGAAGCCGCTTACCCCCGTGCCCGATGCGCCCGACGCCTACCTCCTCCCCCTCGTGCGCTCGGTGGCGAGCGTTCAGGGCCTTGTCACGTTCCCAGTGGACATCGTGTTCCTGTGTCGGCTCGACATTGTGGGCGGGGCCTCCGCGCCCCGCGAAGGTGGGGGGGGAGACCAGGAGCGCGGGGCAGAGACGCCCCGCCCACAGGAGGGACGCGGGGCAGAGACGCCCCGCCTACAGCGAAGAGGGGACGTGGCGCTGCCGCTGCCGAGGATTGACCTGCCGATTGCCTATGCCTGGTGCGAGGCGTGCGTGCCCGAGGGGATGCGGGTGCGGAAGTGGACCGGCCCGCTGGCAAAGGTGGACCGCTACTCGAACGAGACGGCCACGGCCTCGATGTCCTACGGCCTGGGGATGGCCGCCGAGGGCTACAAGCCCAGGGAACGCCCGATCCCCAAGGCCCCACCCCCCGAAGAGAAGGCGGAGCCGAAACCGACGGAGTTGCCGCCAACGCCCAAGACCCCAGTGCGGCGACCGAGCCGCGGCGGACTTCTCGGCATCCTGAGGCCCAGGAGCAAGCCGACGCCTGCGACCGCCGACATCCCGCCGTCGCCAGAGCCCCAGCCGCCGGCAAAAGAGGAGCCGAAGCAGCCGAGCCAGGAGTTGGCGCCCCCGATCAACATCGACACAGCATCGTCGGGCCTTATCCAGGGCCTGCTCTGGAGGAACTACTATCGCGCGGGCAAGGACTTCTATGAGCGGGGCGACTACGCAAACGCTAAGACGAACCTCGAGCAGGCCATCGCCCTGAACCCTAAGTCGCAGGAGGCATTCAACGCCAGCAAGCTCCTGGAGAACATCAAACTCGTCCAGCCCGGCCAGGCGGGCGCTGTGCCGATGTTCAAGTCCCAGACCGAGAAGGCGGCGGGCGTTCAGGTGCTCAAGCAGGTGAAGGCGAGCCTCAAGTCGCTTGAGGAACAGCAGCGGGAGTACATCTCCAAGGGCCTCAAGGCGGCCGAGGAGGGCCGCCCGCAGGAGGCTCGGGAGCAGTTGAGCGCCGCCGAGGCCCTCGGGGAACAGCTTACGGCCCAGGGCGCGAACAAGGAGGAGGTCGAATCGCGGCTGCGGCACGCGAAGGACGCTCTCCAGTCCCTCCGCAAGCAGGAGAAGGCCACGGTCGAGGGCCTCTACAGGAGGGTCGAGGAGCTGAAGGGCAAGGGCCGCTATGCCGAGGCCCTCGAACAGGCCAAACAGATCCAGCGCCTCGACACGGGCGGCGCGGTCGGCGGCGGCAAGGCGAAGCTCCAAACCGAGATCGAAGAGCTGGCCGTCGAGGCCACGAGGCAAAGGACCCAGGCCCTCGCGCAGGACCGCCGCGACGAGGGGTTGACCGACCGGGCTCGCGGACAGGTCACGAAGGGCCTGAGCGATCTCAAGGAGGGTCTGGACAGGGCGAACGGCCCCGCCGCCGGGGCGGAGAAGGCGAAGGAGCGGGTCGTGATCTTCTCAGACGGCCGCGAGCGCGATGGCGACATCGAGAAGAGGAGAGCGATTGACGAGGTGGAGGCAGCCGTCCGGTCAGAGAGGGCGCGGCGGCTTGAGGAGGCGAGAAAGGACTTGCAGGTCGCCCCGGCCAATGCGGGCCAACTGTACAGGCGAGGGGAACTCCTGAACAGCAACGGCGACACCGACGCGGCCTTCGCCACGTGGACGCGTCTCCTGAAAGCCTTCCCGCAGAGCCCCGAGGCGGCCAAGGTCCGCGAACGGCTCGCCGAGCTCAAGAGGGTGCATCTGGGGGTGGAGCCCGGGGAGCGGCGCGGGGAGGCGGGGGAGCGCGACGATTTGGGTAGGTTTGCCCAACACGCGCTCGTGGACCGCGTACCCGATGCGGAGCGACCGCGCCGTGAACTCACCGAGAAGCAGGCCCCCCGCCTCGTCGAGCAACGCCAGAAGCTCGTAGAGCGCATGGAAGAACGCCAGCAGGAGATCAGCAGGGTCGTGAAGGAGCGCGCCAGGGCGACGGGCGAACGCTGGGGCGAGACGCAGGCGTTCACTGTGCCCCAAGACGGCGGGGCCATCTACGTTCCGCGCGAGAGAGCCGAGGAGGTGCGGGAGCGCAAGGCGCCGACCCACATCGGCTACCCGGATGGAGAGGAGGCCTGGCAGCGGCGCATCAGGGAGGGGCTCAACAAGAAGATCACGTTCGATTTCGTCGAGAGGCCGCTCCAGGATGTGGTGAGCTTCCTGAGCAGTCTGACGGACACGAACATCTTCCTGGACCCCGACGCGGCGCGGGATGCCCCCAACGTGACCTTGCGGGTCAACGAGATGCGGGCCGCCGCTGCGCTGGACTGGGTGCTGAAACTGGTCGCCCTCAGGCGCGTGGACAGGGACGGCGTGGTCTTCCTCACGCGGCCCGAGGCGATCAGCCAGAAGCCCATCCTCCGCATGTACGATGTCACGGACCTCACGATTGACATCAAGGACTTCCCGCGGCGGCAGCAGGCCCTGGCGAGCGACTCGGGCTACCTGCCGACAGGCGGCGCCGTGCGGACCGAGCACGAGGTCCTCTTCCGCCCGCCGGCGGAGGATGTGTTCGGGTGGCGGCCGGCGCGGCGCGAGCGCGCGCGGCCAACGTTCGTGCTGGACGTGATGCCACCCGAATGGGAGACGCGAATCCGCGAGGCGCTGAGGAAGAAGGTCACGTTCGACTTCGTCGAGACGCCGCTTCAGGATGTGGTCAACTTCCTGAGCGCCCTGGTGGATGTGACAATCGTCCTGGACAGCTCCGCGGTGAAGGACGCGCCCAATGTGACCCTGCGCGTGGGCGACATGGAGCTCGGGCAGGCGCTCACCTGGATCATGAAGCTCACGGGCCTCGCCTACACGCTCCAGGACGAGGCAGTCTTCATCACGAAACCGGAGCAGATCCGCGAGAAGGTCGTGATGCGCGTGTACGACGTGACGCGGCTCGTGGAGGAGTTCAAGATGCCCTCGCGCCGGCGCCGGGGCGAAGAGGCGTTGACTGGCCCCACGCTTGTTGACTTCGTGAAGAAGGTGATTGCCCCGGCGACGTGGGACGAGCCAGGCGATGAGGTGGGCTACGCCATTGAGTACCGCGCCGGCAAGCTGCTGGTGACCCACACGCCCGAGGTCCAGAAGCAGGTGGCGACCCTCATCGCCAACTTCGATAGGGCCGAAGGCGGCCAGCCGCCGGGGACGGACGGCGCGGTCGAGGAAGCCTATGATGTGAGCGACCTCGTACGCGAGAGCGAGGAAGAGGGCAAGAAGCTCGCGCAACGGGTCCGCGAGGCCACCGGGGAGGCCGCGGGTGGGCCGGGGTACACCATCCAGTACCGCAACGGGCGCATCGTCGTCGTCCACACGCCGGAAGTTCACCAGCAGATCGAGCGGCTTGTGGATGAGTTCCGCAGCGCCCGCGGCCCGCAGGTCGAGGTCGGAAAGCAGATCACCCTCCAGAAGGCGAGCGGGAAGTTCGACGACTACTCTGTGCTGACGGTTGGGGGCCTCCAGGCGCTACCGAAAGGCCCCGCGGCCGACCCGCGGTTCCGGCAGTTCGTCGCCCGCAACTACGACTGGTGGCTCGAGACGAATGGCGACGTGGATGCGGCGGACCGCGGCGTGGACCCCGACGACCTGAACGACTTCGGCGCGAGGCTCGAGACCAACCTCGAGCAGAAGGTGCAGGTGAACGGCATCAACCTGAACGTGGCGGCGGGCGAGGCCAAAGGGCTCGGCGTGACGTTCACGACGGGGAACAACGACCTGTCGTACGCCGTGGTGGACGAGGCGCAGCTTCGCACGCTCGTGGAGCTCGACGCGGCGAAGAAGCGGGGCCGCGTGGCGGCGAACCCGAATGCCCAGGAGACCATCGTGGGCACCGACGCCTGGCTGCCCAACAGCATGCGGGCAAACGTCCGCTTCGCGGGCGTCACGCGCAATGGCCTCATCATCAGCGGAAATGATATTGACCTGCCGCACGAGAAGTACATCCTGATCAGCAACGGGAACTACCTCACCGCGGTCCAGGCGAACCCGATGCAGCACTGGACCGAGGCGATGAACCCGTTCCCCTTCGCGGTGACGGCGCCCGAGATCGAGGTGCCGCGGGTGGGGCGGGTGGTGAAGTTTGAGAAGACCCTGGTCGAGCCGGGCGATGAGCTGGTGCTGAAGGCCAGCTATCGGTACGCGGAGAGGTAGGATAGGTTCCCGGCCCCCACCGACCTTGCGTCGGTGGAGCCGAGGATTGGCAACTAACGCGGGCGACCCCACACCCCCCATCCCCCTCTCCCCTGGGGAGAGGGGGCAAGGGGGTGAGGGGTTGGCCGCGGTAGTGGCCAAACCTTCGCCCCACTGGGGCAAGTCCAGTGGGGGCGGGGAGCACGGCGTGACACCGATGTAGGGTAAGAAAGGGACGAAAGGGACAAAAGGGACCCAAGGGACAGAAGATGCCCTTGGGCTCCCGCGTGAGGATGGAGGTCCCTTATGTCCCTTATGTCCCTTGTGTCCCTTTGTCCTGGAAGGAGACCGGCAATGCGGCGAATGGCGATGGTGGCGTTGGTAGTGGGGCTGGCCGCGCCCATGCTGTGGGCGGGCGAGCCGGCCAAGGGCGATCCCTCGCGTGAGAAGGGCGAGGTGACGCTGAGCTGGGACCAGTTCGTGAAGATCACGGGCTACGACCCGGCCAACAAGACGGGCGGCGGCGTGCTCACCATCCCGTGGGCCGAGGTGCAGAACCTCCTCGGCGTCAAGGTGGAGAAGATGGGCCAGGCCGCCACGGTGGACCTGCCGTGGACGGAGTTCAAGGCCCTCCTCGAATGGTCCATCAACCAGAAGGCAGGCAAGGCGACGGCCCCGCCGCCGACCGACTTCGTCGTCACGTCCAGCGAGTACAGCGGGAACCTGACCGACGACGGGGCGACGCTGACGCTGAAGCTCAAGGCCGAGGTGCTGCGGCAGAATGCCTGGACCCGCATCCCCGTCCTGCCCGGCACGGTAGCCATCACGAAGAGCACGCTGCCCGAGGGCGTGTTCCTCAACAGCACGGGGCAGGCGTACGAAATCCTCACGCAGAAGACCGGCGCTCTCGACGCCACGGTGGAGTTCGCCGTCGCAGTCGAGAAGGACGCGGGGGTCAATCGCGTGAACTTCCAGCGGATCACGCCGGGCGCGAGCGTGCTCGACCTTGTGGTGGCCCGCGGGAACGTGGACGTGAAGGTGGCGGGCGCGCAGTCGCAACTCGTGAAGACTGCGGCGGACAAGACTCAGGTGGCCGCGGCCATCGCGAGCGGCGTGCCGCTCACGGTCACGTGGGAGCGGGCGCTGCCGAAGGTGGAGGCGGCGCCGACCAAGCTCTACGCCGAGACGAGCACGCTCGTCGGCGTGGCCGAGGGCGTGCTCATCTGCCAGGAGACCGTGAGCTTCAACATCCTGCACACGGCGGTGCGCGAGCTGAAGCTCAAGGTGCCCACCGACGCGAGCGTGCTGACGGTGACGGGCGCGAACGTTCAGGACTGGCGGGTGGCCGCGCAAGGGGAGCTCACGGTGGTCTTCCGCAACGAGGTCATCGGCTCGGCGCAGCTCCAGATCAGCTTCGAGCGGGTGGTGAAGGACGCGACCGAGGCCCCCGTGATTCGCGCCGTGGGCGTCGAGCGGGAGAAGGGCTTCATCGGCGTCTTCGCCGTCACAAACGTCGAGATCGCCCCGGGCGAGAAGGTGGCGGGTGCGCGGCAGATAGACGTGCGTCAGCTCCCCGCCGACCTGGTGGCGATGACCAGGCAGCCCATCCTGCTCGCCTTCCGCTACGTGGGCGACCAGGTGAGCATCCCGCTCACCGTCAAGCGCCACACCGAGGTGGGCGTGCTGGTGACCATCGTTGACAGTGCGCTCTACACGGCGATGCAGCTCAACGACGGGCGGCGCATCACCAAGGTCGGCTACACCGTGCGGAACAACCGCAATCAGTTCCTCCGCCTGAAGCTCCCGAAGGGCGCGGACATCTGGTCGGTCGAGGTCGGCGGCAACACGGCCTCGCCCGCGAAGGACGAGCAGCAGAACGTCCTCATCCCCCTCATCCGCAGCGGCGGCGGGGCGCAGGAGATGGCGTCGTTCCCCGTGGACATCGTGTACGTGGAGGCGCCGGCAACGGCGACGCCGACGCGGGGCAAGCTGCGGGTCGAGCTGCCGACAGTGGACGCCCCTTCGATGCACATCATGTTCAACTACTACCTGCCGCCCGAGGGACACTACACGGTGGGGCTGTTCGGCTGGAGTGGGTTCTCTGGCCCGCTGCGCATCGTCAAGAAGTTCACCGAACTCGCCACTGGCCAGGAGCGGGTCGTCGTCGTCCGCGACGCCGAGAAACAGGCCCAGCAGATGGACCAACAGGTCCAGGAGCGGGTCGAGCGGCAGGCGCGGGCGGCGGGCGTCGAACCGATTCGCGTACAGTTGCCGCTCCAGGGGAAGCTCTTCAAGCTCGAAAAGCTCCTCGCCCTGCCGCAGGACGCCCTGTGGTTTGAGGTCCACTACCGCGGCTGGGAGCCGGCCAAGTGAGGGCACTTGACGGCGACCGTGCCGAAGTCGTATGATCAGGGTGGGTTGCCCGGCGCTGTCGGAGCGCCGGGCGACTCGTCGGAAGGGACGGGGTCTGGTGGCCCCACTGGTCTTCAAAACCAGTTGCGGGCAGATAAAACTGCCCGTGGTGGGTTCGATTCCTACCCCTTCCGCCATTCCCCTTGTTGTGAGGCAGCCATGGCAGAGCAGGAACGCAAGCGCCTGACCAGCCAAGTGCGCGCCGCAGGGTGAGCGGCCAAGACAGGTCCGGGCGACCTGGCGCAACTGGTGAGCTGTCTGCCGCAGCCGACGGACCCTAACGTGCTGATCGGGTTCGCCACAGGGGACGACTCCGGGGTGTACCGCCTGACGCCGGAACTGGCGATCGTGCAGTCGGTGGACGTGTTGACGCCGATTGTGGACGACCCGCGGACGTTCGGTCAGATCGCGGCGGCGAACGCGCTGAGCGACCTGTACGTGCTGGGCGCGCAGCCGCGCACGGCGCTGAACATCCTGGCTCTTCCGCAGGGGGAGGCGTATCGTGAGATCGGCCGCGAGATTCTGCTCGGGGGCCACGACAAGCTGGCCGAGGCAGGGGCTTCCCTCATCGGCGGGCACACGGTGGACGACCCGGAGCTGAAGTACGGCCTGTGCGTCACGGGCGTGGTGCATCCCGCGCGCATGCTCACCCACGCCGGCGCGAAGCCGGGGGATGGGCTGGTGCTGAGCAAGCCCATCGGGACGGGCGTAGTCGCCACCGCGGTGAAGGGTGGCCTAGCCGCGCCCGAGCACGCCGCAGCAGCGGCCTCGAGCATGGCAACGCTGAACGCAACGGCGGCGCGGGTGGCCATCGAGGGTGGTGCCCATGCGTGCACGGATATCACGGGCTTCGGCCTCATCGGCCACCTGCTCGAGATCCTGCGGGCGAGCGAGGTTGGGGCGACCATCGAGGCGCGCCGCGTGCCGCTGTTGCCCGGGGCGCTCGACTACTGCGGGATGGGCATGTTGCCAGGAGGGTCGGCGAGGCTCAAGGCTGCCTACGGTTGCAAGGTGGACTTGGCGGATGCGGTGGGTGAACTGCTGGCGGACCTCCTGTTCGACGCCCAGACGTCGGGCGGCCTGCTCATCGCGGCCCGCGAGGCGGAGCGTCTCGTGGAGCGTCTGCATGGGGCGGGGGTTCGTGAGGCGGCCGTGATTGGGCGGCTCGAGGCCGAGCCTGTGGGGCGGGTGAGCGTGGTGTAGCGGCGGGGCAGGAAAAAGCAGCGGCCAACGCCTCACAAGGCGCTGGCCGCTGCACGAATCGCTTCAACAGGGGAGGGTGTCAGCCTTCCTTCTTCTCTTGCGACTCCTCCTTGCCCTCGGCCGGCTTGGCCCCAGTCGTGGCCTCTTCCTTCTCAGCCTTCTTGGCCTGAGCGGCGTCGTACTTCTCGCGGTACTTGGCGGCCAGGGTCTCCGCCTTGTCCTTGCCCCTCACCGACTTCTCGAGGACGGCAACGGACGCCTTCTTGGGCTTGGGTTCGGAGGGGTTATCTTTCTTGGCCTCAAGATATGCCTTGTACGCCTGGGCGTATTCCTCGGAGCAGGCCTTCTCGCGTTTGGAGACTTCGCCGCTGGGCACGGCCTCAATGGTGACCGCGCCGGCGCTGTCGCGGGTGACGATAACGGAGTAGAAGAGAGGGGTTCCACCGCCTGACCGGCGGCTTCTGCTCATGGGTCACGCACCCCAAGCCGTACTCGCCCACTCGGACAGCCCGGACATCGCAAGGGCTGCCACAACCAGCCACAGAGTGCGTCTCGTCATGGCCTTCCGCCTCCTGTAACGCACCGAAAGCTGACAAACACCCTCAGCCCCCAGTAGTGTACACGACCGCATCGCTTTGTCAAGTGTTTTTTCGCCGGAAAAATCTCCGCAAGTTAGTACCTCAGCGGGGGTTGCCTTCCGGGGCATCAACGGGCATCGCTCGCGGCCCGGTCGGCGGTGGCGAGCCAGTCATCGCTGATGGCTACCCCCCAGCCCGGCCCCTCGGGCACGGCGACGCGGCCATCGTGGACCTCGAGGGCCGGGGTGTAGAGGCCCTGTGCCCACGGCGTCGGCTCGATGGAGAACTCCATGTGCGGCCCCGGATTCGGGATGGCCGCCAACAGGTGCAACGTGAACACCGAGACCATCGAGAGGTTTGCCGAATGGGGCACGCAGGGCAGCTTCGCCTCCGCCGCCATCTGGGCGACGCGGAGCGCCCGCGACAGGCCGCCAATGTAGCACACGTCGGGCTGCACGATGTCCACCGCCCTCATCCTGATCATCCGCCGCCACTGGGCCAGATCGTTGTCCTGCTCCCCGCCCGCCACCGGGATGTCGAGCGCCGCCGTAACCTCTTGAGTCCATTCAAGTTCCCAATACGGGCAGGGCTCCTCGAAGTGGGCGAAGCGGTGGGCTTCCAGCAGCCGCCCGACCTCGATGGCGCGCTTCGGCGTGTAGCAACTGTTCCCGTCGGCCAGGAGGCGGACGCCATCGCCGAGGGCCTTGCGGATGGCTGGGATGAGGGCCTCGGTGCGGCCTGGCCACTGGTCCTGGTCGTGGCCGCAGACTTTTCCGACGCGTATCTTGAAGGCACCAAAGCCTTTAGAGTCGCGCAGGCGGGCCAAGCGGTCGGCTTCGTCCTGCGGCTTGATGTCGCGCCGCATGCTGGAGCCATAGACCGGTATAGTCCTTGGCTTGCCGCCGATGAACTCGCAGACGCTCTTGCGCTCCCGCTTGCCGTGGAGGTCCCAGAGCGCCGTCTCGATGGCGCATGTGGCGCGGCAGACGTAAGACCAGGGGAATTTGTATTCTGCTTCGATACACCGCTGTGCGAGGCCGGCGATGTCGGTGGCATCGGCCCCCAGGGCGTGGCGGGCGATCTGCTTGTGGAGCACCATGGCCGTGATGTCGGCGTGGAACGGCGCCATCTGCCCGAAGCCCTCGGCCCCATCGTCGGTCGTGACCTTGACGATGCACAGGGGGTCGCGGGTGAACGACTCGATCCGCTTGATCTTCACTTCGGCTTGCTCCCCTCGATGTTGAAGTCCTGGGAGAGGCTGCCATCGCGGGCGTAGAGGAGCGCCTTCACGCCCTCGCCCTTGAACGTGATGACCGCCTTGCCGTCGGCGAGAGGGGCCTCGATGGTGTAGCCGCCCTCGGCCTGGGTGAGGCGAGCCGGCGCCGGCGGCGCCGCGCCCGCCTTGTGGGGGTGGATGGCGGCGAAGAAGTCGGCGGCGAGCGTGGGAGTGGGCGTGGCTGCTGTGAGGTGCCACTCGGTGAGCTTCACGCGCGGGCGGGGTGGCGGGTCGAACTTGTCGGTGAGGGAGAGCTTGAGGTCTGCGGGCGCGAGGAAGGCCACGCGGCACGCGGCCTGGCCGTTGACCACGCGGATGTCCCCCTGGCCGTTCACCTCCATCGTGGTCGGCGCGTGGAGCCACCACTCGAACGTCGAGGGCTTCGGGGCCTCGAGGCGGTCGTGGATGAGGATGAGTTGGGGCTTGACGAAGAGGATGCGGCGGGCGAAGCGCTTGAGGCGGTCGCCGTAGGCAGGAGCGGCCTCGCCGGCCACGAAGTCGAATCCCTCGGACGTGCTGAAGGCCGTGATCTCGCCCACCGACGCGCTGGAGTGCTTGTTCTGCCCCTGGCCGTTGACGGTGATGGAGTTGGTGGACTTCGTTTCCCACATCCATTGGGTGTGGTGGGCGCTGCCGTGGATGTCGCGGCGGCCGGTCGAGACAAGCAGGCGCTCGCCAAAGGCATAGACGAGAAATGCGTTCTGGGCGTCGTAGCCGTGGCTCTGCGTGCCGAAGGGGCTGCTCTTGAAGATGACCTCCACGTTGTCCTTCGCGTCGAGGAGCGTGGTGTTGAGCATGGCTTGCCCCGTGCCGCGGAAGCAGCGGGATGTGGGGAGGCCGGTCGGCGGCTTGGGCTCGACCTTGGGCAGCGCGCCGCGGACGAAGCCAATGTAGCCTTTCTCCTCTTGCGACCCACCTTGCACGTCCACGTACCACTGCCAGTAGGGGTTCCGAGCCTGCGATGCGAAGGTGGTCATGACGGGCACGGCGCTCTTCGAGCCCCTGTCGGCCGCCAGGTCGCCGAAGCCGCCGCCCGTCGTGCCCGGCGGCTGGAGGTAGAGCGGGTAGTAGCCGATCTGGGAGAAGTAGGGCTTCTTGTAGGCCTCAATCCCCATCGCCACCCGCATCACGTCGGCCCACCAGGTGAAGCGGCCTATGTAGCTAGCCCAGTAGCTCGTGCCCTCGTGCCAACCGCCGTCGGAATCGCACCAGACGGGATAGGCATTGAAGAAGACGTTCGCCGCGAACCAGACCCACTCGGTGGCGTCGGGGATTTCGTCGAGGAAGGCGATGCCGACCTCGCCCAGCTTGTGCCAGGCGCGGTTCTGGTGGCTGCCGTAGGGCTGCCAGATGTGGCGGGGGGCCAGGTGGTCGTACATCTCCTTGCCGCGGACCGCCATCACCCCGCGGCACTTCGCCTTCTCATCCTCGCTCAGCAGGTCGTTGAGGAACGAGTAGGTGCGCGAGAAGAGGTAGTTGTAGGGCATGCCTGCCTCGTCGTTGTAGCGGTAGCCCGTGCTCCCCTTGGGGTCCCACTCGACGGCGGCCATGAGGAGGCGCCTGGCGGCCTGGCCGTACTCCTCCTTGCCGCCCAGCAGGCGCGCGAAGGCGAGCGTGGCCGCGCCGTTGAGCACGTTGATCGTGTAGACCCGGTTGCCCCACCAGATGGTGCGCCATTCTTCGCTCAGGCGCTCGGTCCCGGGCGGGTACTTGGGCGGCTCGGCGGTTGCCGGGGGGTTTTTGAGGAGCTTCTCGCATTCGGCCACGAGCTGCTCGAAGTGCCCCTTCAGGTCGCCCCGGGCGCGCTCGCGGAGGTTCGCCAACTGCTCGGGGCGCACGAAAAGCCGCGGGTGCGCCTTCGGGATGCGACCGAGCAACTCATCCCGCGCGGGCATTGGGAACTCCACGGCCCCGTCCCCGATCGCAAACGCTCGCGTCCTGCTCCACTTCGACAGGTTCCCCTTGCCGTCGCGGAAACGGAACCGCCAGTGCCATTGGCCCTTGTCGAGCGCCTTCGGCGGGCAGTGGGCGTTGTAGCGAATGCCCTCGGCGCGATAGGCGGCGGGAGCGAACGCCGCGTCGCGGGCGCATTCTACCTCGTAGCTGGCCGCGCCCTTCTGCGGGCGCCAAACGAAGCCCGGCGGATTCGCGTCGCTCGGCTGGCCCTCGAGCGGACGGAAGCCCCATTCCCCCGGGCCGCCAGGCGTGTCGTCCACGGCAAGTTCCTCCGCAAAGGCTCCAAAGGTGAGGTGAAGAACGACCGCCAGCATGAGGCCGCGCGCCAGCATGGAAGCCTGCTCCTTTCGCACCAGGGGCATGCATCAGACCATGTGACGGACGGGAAGTCAAGTCGGCTCCCGCACTTGCGCGGCGCGGGCGGGCCGGGTTGAATGTTCGGGGGAGCACACCTTGGGAAGGAGGTAAGGCATGGCCGCCAAGAGAATCCTGATGCTCGTGGGCGACTACGTGGAGGACTACGAGGCGATGGTGCCCTTCCAGATCCTCACGATGGTCGGCCACACGGTCCACGCCGTCTGCCCCGGCAAGAAGGCGGGCGAAGTGGTGCGGACGGCGGTGCACGACTTCGAGGGCGACCAGACCTACAGCGAGAAGCGGGGGCACAACTTCGCGATCAACGCGGACTTCGATTCCGTGAAGGCCCAGGACTACGACGCCCTGGTCATCCCCGGCGGCCGCGCGCCCGAGTACATCCGCCTCGACGAGCGGGTGCTCGACATCGTCCGCCACTTCGCCCAGGCCAACAAGCCCATCGCCTCCGTCTGCCACGGCCAGCAGGTGCTCGTCGCCGCAGGCGTCCTCGGCGGCAAGACCTGCACCGCCTATCCCGCCGTCAAGCCTGACCTCGTGCGCGCGGGCGCGAGGTGGGCCGACGTGAACGCGACCTTCTCGAACGCGGTGGTGGATGGGAATCTGGTCACGGCGCCCGCCTGGCCGGCTCATCCCGAGTGGATGCGCAAGTTCCTCGAAGTCATCGGCTCCACCATCAAGCCGTAGGCGGCTTCAGCGGATAGCGGCCGTGTAGCTCGATAGCCTTGCGGAGTGCCTCGATGTGGGCAGGGGGGAAGGGCATGCCCTGGTCGGGACCGCAGAAGTAGCCGCCCTCGCGCCCGAGCTGCCAGAGGCGCTGCCGCACCTCCGCCTCGATGGCCTCGGGCGGCCCCGCCATGATCGTGCCCGTGCTCACCGCCCCCTGAAGCGCCATCCGCCCACGCGTCTTCGCTCGAACGGCGTCCAGGTCGTTCGCTGTAGCCTGCACGGGATTCAGGATGTTGACGCCCAGCTCCATGAACGTGTCGAGCATCCAGCCGATGTTGCCGCAGGAGTGGAACGCGATGAGCACGCCCTTGCTCCTGTAGAGGTCGAACAGCCGGCGGTATTCGGGCACGAGAAACTCCTGGACGATGTCGGGTCCGAGGAGCGGGCCGCGTTGGGTGCCCAGGTCGTCGCCCAGGCCCGCGATCTCGACGCCCACGGCCAGGTAATGGCGGGCGATGCCGAGCTGCCAGTCCATCACGCGGTGCAGGATGTCGCGGGCGAAGCCCGGCTCGGTGCGGAAGGCGAGCATCATCGTCTCCATGCTCGCCAGCATGTACGCCTTCTCCCAAAGCGTCTCGCGGTGGCTGCCGCTCAGGAACAGGTCATCCCCTGGCCTTGCCTCCGCCGCCTTGTAGACCTTCCCGATGATCCGCTCATCGTCGGGTTTCGGCCACTGATAGCTCTTCAGCGCCTTCGGGTCGGCCAACGGATGATGCCGCGGAAAGCCCATCACCCCCTCCAGCTCCTTCCGCCACACCGTCCCCCAGATATCCGTCCACGTCGTCCCCACGGGGCAGTCGTGACCACCGCCTTGATACCCTTCGTGATTGCAGCCCAGGTACGCCAGCCCGTGCGTCGGCGGCCCGCCCACCACCCGCTCGGGGTGGTCGAACCGAATGATCCGCAGCGCATTCTCCCTTGCCGTCATCGCTTGGCTCCTCGTAGCCACACGCGGCTCGCGTGTCGGCCCTCGCAGAAGCCGCCCTGGGAGTTTGACTTGACTCGCGCCCCTCGCCCCCTCCAGCAGACGTGGGTCCGACCCCACCGCGCCGCGTCCGACGGCAGAGCTGCAACTCCTTACCCGAGGCCAACTTGCGGCGCCGCGCCCCCTCGGGCTCCCAAGGCGCGACTCTTGACTCGCGCCCTTTTTCGCCACTCAGGGGCGCGAGTCAAAACCCCGCGCCGCGTTCGGCCACTGAGCCGCCACGTACCTCAAGGCCGCCAGCAAAACCCGCCGGGGTCGTGGGCAAACACCGCCCTTGCATCGCATTTTACCAATGCGATCGATGCGACTCAACCCCGGCCAGTGCTCGGATGCTCGTAGCGACACGCGGCTCGCGTGTCGTCCCCGCGCCTTCGTCGCGAAGCTCCGCTTCGCCACGGGCGTCTCCGAAGCTCCCGCTTCTGCCCCTCTGTGGCGGGAACCGCACATAGCGCGTTGCGAGGGCCAAGCTTCTCAGAGAAGAAGAATTGCCTCAAGTCCTTGGTGGCTCAGCCATTATGGGCGTCAGGCACCGAACCAGAACCACCGAAAGCCAAACAGGAGGGGATCAACCACGGATGGCACGGATGGGCACGGATAGGAGAAGGCCTGAGTGGGGTATGAACCCCATGATCGTCTTATCCGTGTCATCCGTGAAATCCGTGGTGAGTCGTCATCTGGCCCCCCTCCGCCCTCGTCGCGAAGCTCTGCTTCGCGACGCACGTCTCCGAAGCTGCCCTCGGCGGAGTTTGCCCCCAGCGAAGCCGAATGGCTCGGGCCAGGCCCGCTTCGGTCCTTCTGCCGCGGGAGCCGCACATTCCCCGCTGCAAAGCCGGAGCCTCACAGCCGGAACAGAGCGCTCTACCTCCCTCGAATGGCGCTCTCCACCTCTTCGACTGCGGGCTCCTTGCCAGGCCGCGCCTTGCCCATGATGCCCATCACCCGGCGGTGGACTGCGGGCAGGTCCACCCCGCGCAGCCGCTCGTCGAAGAACGCCATGGCCTCCTCCTGAGCCACCGTGGCCGCGAGCGTCGCGTTGATAAAGTTGTTCAGCGACACCCCCTCGCGCTCCGCCAGCCCCGCCACCTTGCGCTTCAAGCTGTCCTTTACCCGCAACGACAGCCTGGCCATCAGTACGCCTCCTCGATTGGGTGGTGCGACAGCAGCTTCCGCTCACTTCAGCAGGATGGTGAAGCCGGCTTGCTCGAAATGCCTGTCGGTACTGAGGGCGTCATGGATACCCCTCTCCCGCATTACAACGAACGAGATGCAGTCGGTGAGCGACCACTCCTTGTCGGCCCGGCGGGCGAACATCTCGAAGCCGGAGTCGAACAGCTCCTTGCTCGGCGGGACGACCGTGACGCGAGGGTCTGTCTGGCACTTCCTGATGAGGCGGACCGCCAGGGCTCGGTCGTGACCCCGCCGGAGCGTGTTGCCCACTTCGGTCAGCACCCAAGCCGTCGTCACCATCGGCCCATCGAGCTCGGGCGTGATGTCCGTAGCCAACGCGTGGAACTCATCGTCGGCGTTGACCAGCGCCAGATAGTACGACGTGTCGGCGAAGACCGCGCTCATTGCTTCGGGGTCCCATAGAGGTAGTGATCGTGGTTGCGCGCCAGGTCGCGGGGCAGGCCCTTCGCTTTGCCCGCGAACTTCATCAGCTCCTCGCCGAGCGTGGGCCGGCGGCGCCTCCTGCGCACCAGAGCCACCTCCACCTCCGCGCCCTCAGGCAGCCCTCGCGGGTCGTCGAGCACCACCGCCCCGTTTCTCACATGCCCCTTGAAGCCCATAGCTCACTCCTCCTGCACAATCCGCGCCACCCCAGCCATATTCTACACACCAGCCACGGTCTTCGCCAACAGCGCTCCTCTCGTCGCGAAGCTATGCCTCGCAACGCACATCCCCGAAGCTGCCCTCGGCCGAGTTTGCCCCCAGCGAAGCCGAAGGCCTCGGGCCCTGCCCGCTTCGGTCCTTCTGCGCCGGGTGTCGCAACTTCCCCGCTGCAAAGCCGGAGCTTCGCACCGAGAACAACCGGGCAAGTCAAGCTAAAGTGTAGAATGTAGATCTGACCCCAGTATCCCACTCGATAGTATCATCCTGCGATACTGTTGTCAAACGATGGAGAGCACCGAAGCCGGAGCTTCGCGGCAAGAGCGCCCCCCCCACATACCCCGTCGCAGTGGCCTCGTTAATCGTCGGACGATCGTGTATGATGTCCCGCGATTGATGCACATCTCCGAAGCCGCTCTCGGCGGCGTTCACCCAGAGCGAAGCCGAAGGGCTCGGCCCAGGCCCGCCTCGGCCCCTCTGCGGCGCGAGCCGCTCGTTCCCCGCTGCGAAGCCGGAGCTTCGCAACAAGAACAGCCGGGCAAGCCAAGCTAGAGTGCAGTGATCCCGGTATACCTGTCAACAGCATATGATGGAGAGCCCAGTCGCCCTTGCCAAGGAACGGGAGTATCCAGTCTTCGTCCTTGCAGTGGAAGGCGAACCTCGTTGTATTGGCGGCGGTTCGACGGTTGACCTCATACACCGCTTGCCGCTTGGCGCGAAGGAACTCCTCCCTGATGCCCTCTCCGCGCCTTCCCCACAGAGCAACGCGGCTTGATAGCGGGAACGAGATCTCCGACTGCGGGCGGCTTACGCCCAGCCAAGTGAAGAAGAACACGGGGTTATCACAAGTCAGGAACGCAGGCTGCTCATACGTGAGGTAACACCACTTCATGCTGCTGATCGATGCCACAAGGTTTGGCATACTCGCCGGCGGAATATTGCGTAGCCAGACTTCCTTGGGAGGGTGGTCGCAGTAACGGTCAAGAATCTCCTTGGCCTCCAGTTTCCGTTTCGCAGCCAATCGCGCCAACCCTGGGTCTGCCAGTGCCACCAAATCGAGCTCGTGGGCAATCTCCTCATACAACCTCGATGCCACAGGAGGAGCTGTCTCGTTCATGCGGAGTCTGTGGCGTGGAACTCTCGTCATCATTGCCGCAATGTACGGGGCAAGAAGGTCCTTGTCCCCAGAAGTCAATGAGGCGAATCTCCTGATCTTGTCCAAGACCTGGTTTGCCGGGTTCTCGACGCTGTTGGCCAGCAACTGCTCGACCTCGCGCGAGTAGAACCCAGTCTCCATGGCGACGTTTTTCACCGCTGTGCGGAACTTCCGCAATCTCGCCTTATCGTAGGCCCAGATCTGGCCGCCCGGTTCGAGCGTGAAGCCCCTGAGGTAGTACCGGGGAAGATAATGGTCTCCCATGGTGCCAGGAAGCCCTCTGACGTTTGGTTGGTTGGGCCGCAGGCAATTCGGGGGATCCTAACGTGACTCCTTGCTCTTGCGGTAACGGGCGGGCGGCAGCCACGCAGTCATGGTATCGGGCGAGATCCGGAATGTCAAGAGGTAGCTAAACACACCTGCCTTCCCGGGCTAGGCCCGGAAAGTCAACTGGCAATCCCATATGGTGCCCCCCGAACCTGAAGGGCATCAACGAGCAACGGGACGTATCCGATAGGTCTTCATCGGCTCCACCGGGATGATCTCGACAGTGAGGCCGCGTCTCTCCCCGAGGCTGGCCAACCATTGGCGCAGGCCGTAGAGGCGGAGACGGTTGCTCGTCTCCATTCGGACCCGGCCCTCTACAGGCTCATTGCTTTCCCCGAAAAGCAGATCAACGACAGTGCCAGGCGCGGGGAACAGGTGTCGATCCTCGCCCTTGATGTAGATGTAACCGTTGCGGCGGTACGAGGCTGGCACATCGTAGACGAGTGTGGTCGGCATAGCTCCTCCTCGGATGTCGCGAAGCTGTCGGCCACCGTACGGAATCCCGACGCTCATTGTATGGCGCTGGCCCGGCGGCGTCAAAGGCCCGAGCGCCAGGAGAAAGGGACCCAGTTGTGAGACCCGGCCTTGAGGCGCGCCTTCAGGCGCTGCCCCTATGGCCTTGCTCGCTGTCCTCTCGCGTCTGATCCAGAATGCCCCAGTTGGCTTCCTCAAAGAGCTTACCAGTTGAACTTGTAGTTGAGTGGTGGCAGCTCGCAGTGTTTCCGAAGATACGAAAGAAGGAAGTGGCCCTCGGCATGATAGGCTTCTGGTTTGGACTTGGTCACACGCCATTTGACGCGAAGAGAAGACAAAGGGAAGTGTCGGTCGAGTCTGAAGTGCGCGTAGCGCCAGCCGGCCATGTGGCCTTCGTAGTCGCCTCCACCGCTGGCACAGCGAAGGAAGGCCCGTAGGCGATACCGCAGGTCTGAAGATTCGCCCACGTGAAGAACCCCGTCCGGGTCCACGCCGATCGCCCGCCGGATGGATCGGTTGGTTGCTATCACGTATGCGCCGGGCTGGGGCGGCACTGCGCTGAAGTCAATGTCCTTGAGCTTGTGCCAATCTGTCCAATCCATCAGAGAACTCCTCATCTTGCCTCAACTAACGCTCAGTTCGACCCCCAACACCCAAGTCCGAGGGTCAGGAAACCGCCGCCCCCTTCAGGGCTTCTTGCCGCCGAGGGAGAAGAGCTGGGTGCGGGTGCGGAGGTAGATGACGCCGTTGGCGATGGCGGGGGTGGCACTGCTGGACTCGCCTAACGGGACGCGGGCCAATAGCTCAAACTTGTCGGAGGTGGCGAGGACGATGACGTCGCCGTTGCGGGAGATGCAGTACAAACGGCCGCCGACGCAGACGGGCGAGCCGTGGAACACCCCACCCTGTATCCGCTCCTA
>VGYV01000022.1 GCA_016872855.1 Planctomycetota bacterium | reverse complement strand
GCGACGACAAGCTCTACCTGCGCCTCGAGCAGCCCAAGGGCATTCTCCGCTGGGACATCGCCGTGCCCGCGAAGGCATCGGGCGAGAAGGCCAGGCTCCTCGAATACGGCTACAAGATCGAACTCGACCGCAACCTCACGTTCACCACGCCTGCCGACGCCGCGATGCCCGCGGCCCAGCAGGAGTTCCAGGAGATGCACAAGGCCCGCATGGCCCACTGAGTGGGCCGCAGGCCAGTAAAAGAAGGAGGTGGGCCATGAACGGGCGAAGTGCAGTGGTCTTGACGGTGCTCGCACTTGTCGCTTGCGGTGCCCAGGGCGCTGCCCCAGGCGACACCAAGCTCTCAGGACCCTACCAGCACGAGAACCTGGCTGTCTTTGTCGTCCACGGCAAGAACACCATCACCGAAACAGCGTTTCTTACCCTGGATGAAGCGCTGGCAAAGAAGGTGTTGGTGGTCCACGAGACTGAGCAGGTGAGGGAGCTCACCGTTGACAACCTTTCGGAGAAGGAGAGCATCTTCATTCAGAGCGGGGAGATCGTCAGCGGCGGCAAGCAGGACCGCATGCTGGGCATTGACCTTGTGGTTCCGCCGAAGGTGCGCAACATGAAGGTGCCCTCGTTCTGCGTCGAGCGGAGCCGTTGGAGCCGGCGCGGGTCAGAGGCCGCCGAGGTCTTCGCCACCAGGGGCAACGCCGCGCCATCGAACGAGCTGAAGATCGCCGCTCGGCTCGACAAGGACCAGGGCAAGGTCTGGCAGCAGGTCGCAAAGTCCCAGCAGGCCCTCTCCGCCAAGGTCGGGGCCGATGTGACAAAGACCGCCTCGCCTACCAGCCTTGACCTCACGCTCGAGGACCCAAAGGTCAAGGCCGCGGTGAAGGCATACACCGACGCGCTCTCGAAGGCAATCGAGGGCAAGGACGATGCGATCGGCTGCGCCTTCGCCATCAACGGCCAGGTCTACAGCTCCGACGTCTACGGCTCCAACGTTCTCTTCCGCAAGCTTTACCCGAAGCTCCTGGAGGCGAGCGCCATCGAGGCCGTCGCGAAGCTCCAGAAGGACAAGAAGTTCAGCGCGCCGGCCGCCGACGCTGTGACGGCCTGGCTGAACAAGCCTCGGGAGAGCAAGAACGCGGTGAGGGCGCTCTCTGAGAAGGTCGCGCCAGCCATGCGCGCACACACCGTCGAGTCGAAGGAGGATGTGCTCTTCGACACAGTGGACGAGAAGGCGGGCGCCTCCATCCTCAAGAGAATCCTGGTCAAGCCCGAGGAGGAGAAGTAGTATAGCACCTTGGAGCTCGTGATCCCATGTCCAGGCAGCGAATCCTGATTGTTGAGGACGACGGCGCCATCCGCCGAGGCATCGTGGATGCCTTGGAGTTCGAGGGCTACTCGACCCTTCAGGCCGCCGATGGCCTGAAGGGCCAGGACATGGCCGTCAAGTGCGCCTGCGACCTGGTGCTCCTCGACCTTGTGCTGCCCGGCCGCGACGGGCTGGACATCCTCCGCGAGGTGCGGGCCACGCGGCCCACGCTCCCAGTCATCATCCTCACCGCGCGCGGCGAGGAGAGCGACCGCGTGGCGGGCCTCCGCCTGGGCGCCGACGACTACGTTGTCAAGCCCTTCAGCGTCAAGGAACTCCTCGCCCGCGTCCAGGCCGTCCTCCGCCGCTCGCCCGAGCGGCCAAGCGACGTGCAGCAGGTCGAGGTCCCCGGCGGCGTGGCCGACCTTGCCCGCCGCGAGGCCCACTTCGACGATGGCTCGCGCCAGGAGCTCACGGAGCGCGAGGTCGAACTCCTCCGCTACCTGGCCGCCAACCGTGGTCGCATCATCACCCGCGAGGAAATCCTCGCCCGTGTCTGGCGAATGACCCCGACGGGCGTCGAGACCCGCACCATAGACATGCACATCGCCCGCCTCCGCGAGAAGCTGCGCGACGACCCCGCAGAGCCCAAGGTCATCCTCACCGTCCGCGGCAAGGGCTACCTTTTTGGTCAGCCGGAGGCCCCGCAATGATCCTCGTCTCCTCAATCGTCCTCGTCCTCGTCGTCGTCCTCGTCCTCGATTCTCCGCCCCGCAGGGGCGTAGCCCTTCTCGCCACCGCCTCGGCCTGTCTAGCGGCGTCAGCGGAGGAGCCCTCGCGCACGAAGCCCATCCTCATCGCCAAAGGGAAGGACTGCCTCGTCCACGGCATCGTCTACCCGTTCCACGACGATCAGGCTCGCTTCCGCTCGCGGCCCCTGGGCGGCTGCGCGGTCCTCTACACCACGCCGTCCACGGGCGAGATGAAGAGCCTGGTGTCCACTGGCACCATAGAGGTGCCGACCGAGCGCATCTCGTTTCATCAGACGCGTCTCTTGGGCCTTGCGTGCGATGCCGAGCGGCTATACGCGGTTGTCTGGTCGTCGGGCAGGGTCTTCGACCATCCACCCCATGCCGGCCTTGGGTTCAAGGGTGGGAGCTATTCCCTCCACATCTTCTGGCTGGCCGACGGCACGAGCCTCGGAGACACCTGGTTGCTCAAGGAGCCGGGCAGTTCGCCCGTGGGCCGGCCCAATGCTATCGCGCCCGGTCTGCCCGATGTCGCGCCGCAGGAGGCGCTGGGGAAGGGGCCGCTGAAGCTCATCGAGAAGGGTGCCGCCTGCTACGGCGTCGCCTTCGGGTTCGAGGGGCGGAAGCTCGTGCGCCACTGGCCGCTCCCCGATGCCACCAAGGGCGAAGGGAAGTGAGACCGCTACCCGCCAGGTAGCCGACTCAAGGAGGAACACGATGAAGCGTTACTTAGGGTCGCTGTGCTGTGGGGTGCTGGTCCTCGGCGCGCTGCTGTCGGGCTGCGCCGGCCCGAAGGCCAGGGAGCCGAGGCAGATCACGGTCATTGGCGTTGCCGTGGTCGAGGTGCCGCCCGACTTCGTGACCGTCGAGGGCAGCGTGGTGACCCTTCAGCCGGAGCCGCAGAAGGCTCAGGCGGAGAACGACGCGAGGGTCAAGGCCGTCCTCTCCCTTGCCCGAGGGCTGGGCATCGCTTCGCAGGACATCCGCACCCAGTACACCTCGCTCGACCTGAAGGAACGAAGGGAGCAGGACAAGCCGCCGGTCACCCTGGGCTACGAGGCATCCAAGTCCATCAGCGTCGTCCTCCGCGACATGACGAAGTACGATGAGCTGCTCGCCGGCATGCTCAAGGTCGGGGTGAACCGCATTTCGGGCATCACGTTCGGCTCGACCCAGGAGATCGCCAAGCGGCGAGAGGCCCGGCTCGCGGCCGTCAAGGCGGCGCGTGAGAAGGCGGAGTACCTCGCCGCCGCCACCGGCCAGAAGGTGGGCAAGCCGCTCTGGATCAGGGAGGCCACAGGCGATCGCTCCTTCCTCTCGATAGGCAATACTGAGCCCGAGATAGGGAACGTTCCCATTCCTTACTTCTGGGCGGGCGATGCGAAGCCGGACAGCGCGCAGGGCACGCTTGCGCCGGGCAGCCAGACCATCCGGGTTGGCGTCGAAGCCTGCTTCGCCCTGATGGATTAGGGGAAGCCGAAAGCCGAAGCCGTTCGAGGACGAGGACGAGGACGATGGGAAGATGAAGCGACAGTGGCGCATCTGGATCGCCTTCGGCCTGGCGCTGGCCGTGCTGCTGGCCGCGGTGGGGTCGGTGACCCTCACGGCGCTGCGGCTCGACCGCGCGGAGGCCGAGGCGCGCCACCAGGCGGCGCTCGAGGAGAACGTGCGCCTGGCCCTCTGGCGGATGGACTCCGCTCTCGCGCCGCTGCTCGCCCAGGAGAACGCCCGGCCCTACTTCGCCTACAGCGCCTTCTACCCCGCTGAGCGTGCCTACACGAAGATGTTTGCCGAGATCGAGCGCGACGAGGTGCTGCTCCCCTCGCCCCTCCTCGCCGTCACATCGGAGTACGTGCTCCTCCACTTCCAGTTCGGTCCGGACGGCGCGCTGACCTCACCCCAGGTGCCCGAGGGGAACATGCGCGACCTGGCGGAGACCAGCTACGTGACGGCGGAGAAGATTGCCACCGCGGCTAGACTCCTGGAGAAGCTGAAGGCAAAGCTCGACAGGAAAACCCTCCTCGCCGCACTGCCCAGGAGGCCGGGCACCGCCCGGTCCGCTCAGCTCGTCCAAGCGGAGGAGCCGGGGCAGGCGCCGCCCAACTCCCCCGTGCAGCAGACGATGCGCAACATCGAGGAATACCAGGCCCGCAGCCGCTCCTACCACCAGGCCGCGGCGCAGACGGAGAACGTGACGCTCCGCGCGGCAAAGGTGTATCCCGCCACCGAAGCCGTGCACCGCGCCGTGTGGCTCGGCGAGCGGCTGCTCCTGGCCCGCCGCGTGTCCGTGGATGGCTGGGAGTACCTCCAGGGCTGCTGGCTCGACTGGGCGGGCATCGAGAAGTGGCTGCTGGCCGACATCCGCGACCTGTTGCCCGAGGGCCGCCTCGAGCCCCTGACCGCTCAGGCCAGCGACCCGCGGGCGCGCGTCCTCGCCTCGCTCCCAGTGCGCCTGGTGCCCGGCGCGCTGCCGGCGGAGCCGCGGCCGTCCCTGTCGCCCATCTCCCTCTCGCTCATTATCGCCTGGGCCTGCGTCCTCGTGGCCGGGCTGGCCGTGGCTGTCCTTCTCCTCGGAGCCGTGTCCCTCAGCGAGCGGCGGGCCGCCTTCGTCTCCGCCGTCACCCACGAGCTCCGCACCCCCCTCACCACGTTCCAGCTCTACAGCGAGATGCTCGCCGAAGGGATGGTGAGCGACGACGCGAAGCGGGAGCACTACCTCAAGACCCTGCGCACCGAGGCCGACCGCTTGAGCCACTTGGTCGAGAACGTGCTCTCCTACGCCCGCCTCGAGCGTGGCCGCGCCCGCGGCCGCGTCCCGAGCATCCCACTCCGCGACCTCATCGAGCGCGTCCGCGAGCGCTTGGCCCGCCGAGCCGAGCAGGCCGGCATGACCCTCATCGTCGAGGCCCCCGACGACGTGCTGGGCCTGGCCGTCCGCGCCGACGCCTCCGCCGTCGAACACATCCTCCTCAACCTCGTGGACAACGCCTCCAAGTACGCCTCTGAAGCGGAGGACAAACGCATTCATCTTGACGCCGTTCGGAGTCCCGCTTTCAGGCGCTTCCGTGTTTGGAGTCCTGCCTTCAGGCAGTCTTCGATTCTCCTCCTCATCCGCGACCACGGCCCCGGCCTGTCGGCGGACGCCCGCCAGCGCCTCTTCCAGCCCTTCTCGAAGTCGGCCCGCGACGCCGCTCACAGCCGCCCTGGGGTCGGCCTCGGCCTCGCCCTCAGCCGCCGCCTCGCCCGCGACATGGGTGGTGACCTTGCCCTCGACCCCTCCGTCACCGACGGCGCCTGCTTCGCCCTCTCCCTGCCGTGCGCTTGACCGCGAGCAGCGGCCCCTACTCCCTCGGCAGCCAGAGAAGGTGGTCCCTGAGTTCGGATGCCGCGTGTGTGCTCAGGAAGAGACAGCACCGGTGCAAGAACACGCCCAGAGCAATCTGGGGGCTGACCACAATCCCTGAGTGGTGCCGGCCCTCTGCAAGCCAGCGGGTGTGTAGGGGAGAGAAGTCACCGACGTTGAAGGTCACGAGGCACCGGCCCTGCTCCGCCGCGTTTTGGAGGTGCACTTCATCTGCCACTGCCTGCTCGCCGATCTCCCACACGCTCACGACATCGTAGCCGCGGAGCCGCAGTGCCTTGGCGGCTGGCACGTGAACGTCAGCGTCCAGGGTCAGGCGCGGGATGCCCTTCTCACTTGGCGGCAATGCCCCCATCCTTGACGAAGAAGCCTTCCGGTGTCAGCCTCATGCCCAGCTCCCTTGCCAGTTCCTCCGGGTCAATCGGCCGAAGCAGCTCCTCGATCTCTTCCTGGTGATCGTAGTAGTATGCAAACGCCTCATGGAGCGCCGCCGGGGGGATGGGGTAGCCCTCAAGGATCTCATCAATGTCCATGCCCTGCTTGTAGGAGGCGATGATGGCGCGCACGGGCAACCGTGTGCCGCGGATGATGGGCTGGCCCCCGAGAATGCCCTTGCGCCGCGTGATCCAGCGGTAGCGTGTCGCCGTGCTCATGGCCGTCTCCTATAGCGTGCTTCATTCACTATACCCATTGCCCCGCCTGTTTTCAACCTCGCGCCGCCTTTTGCGCTTGATTTCCGCCCGAAACGCTGTATATTCAAGTAAACCAGGCTATCAGGAGTCCACCAATGAGCGAGAGGTTCAGGCCCATCGAGCAGCCTGCGGTGAAGACGACCATCGTCGGCGGCCGGCCGCCTGGGCCTGGGAAGGGCGTGGGCGAGATTCCACGCGGCATCGAGATTCTCGTCAAGAAGGCATCGGTGGACGCCGCTTTCAAGCGGCTTCTGCTGGAGAAGCGGGCGGGGGCGGCTCAAGAGATCGAGCTGACGCTGGAGCCTGCCGAGGCGATGATGCTCAACGCCGTGCCCGCGGCGCAGCTCGAGGCCATCATCGCTTCGACCACCGTGGCCCCCGTGAGCCGCGCCGCCTTCCTCGGCAAGGCCGCTGCCGTCATGCTCGCCGCACTCGGCGCAGGCGTCGGCTGTGACGAGTCGCCGACCGCGCCGGCCGGCGATCGCGTGGACCGCTCGATAACCAACGGCATCCGCGGAGACAGACCACCACGGAAGCTGACCGAGCTGCGGGAGCCGACCCCGACGCCTCCCACGCCTCCGAAGCCGAAGACCGAGACCCCCGCGGCTGAGTCGGTCGAGCCGCCCCCGATGTCCATTGCGGGCGCCGTGTTTCGACCCGTCCCGCGGACGAAGACCGGCGACGCCCCGGCCGTGACCAAGGGCATTCAGCCCGACAGGCCGTGAGGAGGCCCCCGATGCCTGCTGCCATTCCCCGTGGGATCGAAGTCCTGGTCAAGAAGGCATCGGTGGACCCCGCGTTCCGCGCTCTGCTGCTCGAACGGCGGGCCGGGGCGGCGGGGGAGATTGGCCTCGCGCTCGCCCCCGCCGAGGCCGCGATGCTGGGCGCCATCCCGGCCGCCCAGCTCGAGGCGATCATCGCCCGCACGACGGTGGACCCGATGAGCCGCGCCGCCTTTCTGGGCAAGGCGGCGGCCCTGATGCTCGCTGCCCTAGGGTCGGGCGCAGGCTGCATCCCGTTCATGAGCATGGGCATCCGAGCGAACCGGTTCCGACCGCTCCCTGAGCCGCCGAAGTCAGAGACGGAGCCCCCGCCCGTGTCCAATGGCATTCGACCCGACCGACCTTGAGGAAACCTGCAATGGCCGAACGAAGGGTTCCTGTCCCCCGTGGCATCGAGGTGCTTGTGAAGAAGGCGTCCGTGGACCCCGCCTTTCGCGCGCTTCTGCTCGAGCGGCGGGCCGGGGCGGCGGAGGGGATTGGCCTGACCCTCGCTCCCGCCGAGGCCGCGATGCTGGGCGCCATCCCGGCCGCCCAGCTCGACGCGATCATCGCCCGCACACAGGTGGACCCGATGAGCCGCGCCGCCTTCCTGGGCAAGGCCGCCGCCGTCATGCTCGCCGCCCTGGGCGCCAGCGGCTGCGAGGAGTTCTCGTGCACTATGGGCGAGCGCGCCGATCGCCCGCCCGTGACCAAGCGCGAGCAGCCTAACCGGCCGGAGAAAGCTCCGCCGAAACCGAGGAGCGACTTCCCGCCGACCGATGGCATCCGGCCCGACCGCCCGCTCACCCAGGGCATCCAGCCCGACCGACCTTGAGGAGACCTGCTATGGCCGAGAGAAGCGTGCCCGTCCCCCGTGGCATCGAGGTGCTGGTGAAGAAGGCGGCGGTGGACGCCGAGTTCCACGCGCTGCTGCTTGAGCGGCGGGCCGAGGCCGCTCAGGAGATCGGCCTGGCGCTCGACCCCGCCGAGGTGGCGATGCTCAACGGCATCCCCGCTAGTCTGCTCGAAGGCATCATCGCCCGCACCACCGTCAGCCCCATGAGCCGCGCCGCCTTCCTGGGCAAGGCCGCCGCCGTCATGCTCGCCGCCCTCGGCACCGACCTCGCCATCGCCGAGGGCCCGCCGCCCCCAGGCGGCATCGCGCCCGACGAGCCGAGGACCGGGCGCGAGCGCTTCGTGCTCTACAAAGAGACCAACTACAAGGGCGAGGAGAGCATCGCGCTCCTCGAGAGCGATGCCTACGCCAAGCGCTCCACCGAGATCGCCAAGACCAACCGCGTCCTTCGCCAAGCCTACGTCGCCGCGAAGAAGACCTGGGATGGGGACGAAGCGCGCAAGGGCACGCAGTTCCCCATGCGTATGCCGGCCCTCCTCCAGTGCAACCGCGTGGCCAGCTATAATGACCGCGAGCGCGCCGAGGAGATGCTCAAGCGGCGGCAGGAGGACCTCGACAGGAAGGCGGAAGCGGCACGGAAGGCTGAGGAGCGCCGCCTGGCCGGCCTGAGCGAAGCGGGCCTGGCCAGGGAGAAGGAGAGGGCCGCCCTCCTGAAGGCCGCCGAGGCACTCTTCGAGAAGGAGCTCCAGCGGCTCCTCGCCGCCACCACGATCGAGACCCCGCCGCCCATCAGCCGCGGCGTCAGCATGGACCGCCCGCCCACCGCGCCCCCCGCGGCGACGGGCATTCGGCCCTGACGGGCCCGGCCAGCCGCTTGAATAAGGGAGCAGCGGGCTCGTCAATCAAAGCAGGCGCGGCGCGCTACGTCAGGGGAGTGTGACGGGGTTCTGTGAAGGAGGTGCCCATGAGCGAACCCGATGCAATGCCCGATGGCAGGCTCCGGCCCAGGAGGGCGCGCGAGGCCGAGGCCGTTCGGACCACCATCGTCGGCGGCAGGCCGCCAGGCTCAGGGAAAGAGGTGGGCGACATCCCGCGCGGGCTCGAGGTGCTCGTCAAGAAGGCCGTCGTGGACCCCGACTTCAGGGCGCTCCTGCTCGAGCGGAGGGCCGGGGCCGCATCCGAGATCGGCCTCGCCCTTGAGCCGGCCGAGGCCGCGATGCTCAATGCAGTGCCCGCGCCGCAGCTTGAGGCCATCATCGCCCGCACCACCGTGAGCCCTATCACGCGCGCCGCCTTCCTGGGCAAGGCCGCCGCCGTCATGCTCGCCGCCCTGGGGGCCGACGTGGCCGTGGCCGGCGAAGTCGGCACCCTCGGCATCACGCCCGACAGGCCCCCCTCCCACAGCACCACGCGGCGCGAGCGGTTCATCCTCTACTCCGAGATCAACTGGCGTGGCGAGCCCTCCTGCGGCGTCCTGGACAGCGATGCGTATGAGGAGAAGCTGGCCGCGGGCACCCGCGTCAACAAGGCGCTGCGGCCCGCCTATCTCGCGGCATCGAAGCAGTGGAACCAGGACGAGGCCAACAAGAACACGCCCTTCCCCATGAAGATGCCGCAGCCGCTTCAGTGCCGCAAGGTCGAGACCTACACCGACCGCGACCGGGCCGAGGAGATGCGCAAGCGCGCGCAAGAGAAGCTCGACAAGAATGCCGAGGAAGCCCGTCAGGCCGAGGAGCGCCGCCTCGCCGCCCTTCCCGAGGATGCCCGAGCCAAGGAGAAGCAGAAGGCCGAGCTCCTTAAGGCAGCCGAGGGCGTCTTCGAGCGCGAGCTGCGCCGAATCCTCGCGGCCGGCCTGTTGCGCGCCATAGACCTTCGCCGCGGCTTCCAGACCGGCGGCGGAGAAGCTTCCGAGGGCATCAGGCCAGACAGGCCCTGAGCCAGAGCCGCAACAAAGGGGATCGAGGACGAGGACGAGGACGATTCGATGGGCGCGGACATCACGCTTGTCAACCTGAACATGCTCTTCATCCGCTACGGCGAGGAGGTGGAGCGCGAGCGCCACGTGCCCCTCGGCCCCCTCTACCTCACCCGCGCCCTGGAGGACGCCGGCCTCCGCGTGGACTTCCGCGACTACCAGCTCTGCCCAGCCGACGACCCCTTCGACCTGGCCGCCTTCCTCGACTTCCTGGCCGACCCCGCGCCCGTCATCGGCCTCTCTTGCATGGCCAACCTCTTGCCCTTTACCATCATGGCCCTCAATGCCCTGCGCGAGCGCTATCCCGACCGCAAGCTCGTCCTCGGCGGCGTCGGCGCCAAGTCCGTCGAAGACCAAATCCTCACCCGCTTCCCCTGGATCGAGGTTATCTGCCGCGGGGAAGGGGAGGGGACAGGCCCCGAGCTTGTCCGCGCCCTGCTCGGTGGCGCCGACCTGGCGCCCGTCGCCGGCATCTCGTACCGCGCCAACGGCGCCATCCGCCACAACCCCGACCGCGAACGCCTCCACGACCTCGACGCCATTCCCTTCCCCGCCTTCGGCAAGATCAGCCTCCAGAACTACGCCGGCTACGGGATGATGACCAGCCGCGGATGCCCCTACCGCTGCACCTTCTGCTCCGTCGCACCCATCTGGAACTACGTCAGCTACTCGCGGTCCGCCGAGAACATCGTCGCCGAAATGCGCTTCCTCCACGAGAACGCGGGAGTTGACCTCTTCCTCTTCCAGGACGAGTTTTTCGTCTCCGGCAAGCGCCAGGTCATGGCCTTCTGCCGCGAGCTCAAGGCCTCGGGCCTCCCCGTCGAGTGGAAGGCATTCGGCCGCGTGAACCTCACCGACGAGGAGATGATGCGCGCGATGGCCGACTGCGGCTGCCTCGAGCTCCGCTTCGGCATCGAGAGCGGCTCCGACCGCATCCTCACCCGCATCCGCAAGGGCTTCACCGCCGCCGAAGCCCTCGAGGTCGTCCCCAAAGCCGTCGGCATCTTCCCCCGCGTGGACGCCTTCTATGTGTGGGGCTACCCCTTTGAGACGATGGACGACTTCAACCAGTCGCTGTTCCAGATGGTCTCCTTCCGCATGATGGGCGCCCGCATCCTCCCCAGCCTGCTCTGTCTCCTGCCCCAGACGCCCATCTACCGCGACGCCGTGGCCTCGGGCGCCAGGCTCGAGTTCTGCCCCTACCTCCTCCCCGAATTCGTCTTCACCGGCCACGAGGTGTGCCAGGACGGCGAGGTCGAGCTGCCCGAACGCCACCGGAGCTACTTCGATCTCATCAAGGACAACCCCGACATCTTCCCCGGCTTCTTCCACGTGGACCTGGCGGGTAACGTGTTGCCGAAGCTCGAGTTGCTGCGGCAGTTTGGCTTCTACCCCAGCCCGAAGAAGCTGGCCGAGCCGACCAAGGAGAGCTGCGGCGCACACTCCCCCCGCGTCGCCCCCCAGGAACTCGCCACCCGCGCCGCCCGCTGAGCTGCCCAGCGTTGCCCAGTGTTCCTCAGTGTCGCTCGGACGCCGTTATACGGCAATCCGCTCCGAAAAAGTGGGCCCCCGGAATTGCAGAAGATTGTAGGCCGCCGCAACTCCGAATCTGCATGACACTTACAGAACAATCTCCGGCGCACCGCCTCCCCCTAGGGGCGATCGCACGCGGTCAAGTCGGTTGGGTTGACAAGAGTCCGCTTCCACCGGTAGAATCCTGCAACCGTCTTGTCAAGGGGGAAGGTGGTTGAGCGGAGCTCTGAAGCGCTTCGTTGCCCGCCACGCCAACGCCTTGGGCTTCTGGTCAGTGGTGGTCTTGATCGCCCTGGCGTTGGTTCTCGCCGTGGCCCTGGTGCGCGGCAGGCTGGGGTAGTCTACGGCGCTTCCGCCAGGCGCGGCGCAGGCGCCGGACCGCCGTGAAGGGCCAGAGCCACCCGAGCGCCCACAGAAGCTTGTGGCTGCGCGCCTCGGCGGCAGCGAGAGGTTCCGAGCAGTACCTTGCCTTCAGCTTCCGAAGGCCCAGGCGGTCCGCCCACGCGAAGAAGGGCAGGAGCAGCCTGCGGGCGAGCCAACCTGTGCCCAGGCGCAGCGAGGTCGCGAAGTCCACCAGGAACGCCTCGCCCTGCGGCGTCACCAGGATGTTGCTGCACTGGTGGGAGTCGAGGTGCACGATGCCGCGCTCATGGAGTGAAGCGTGCAGCGCCGCCAGGCGGTCGAACACGGCGGCGGGCACCGTGCGGCGCCCCAGCGTCTTGAGGCTCTTGGCCTCGACGTAGTCCACGGCGAAGGCGAAGGCATCCAGGCGTCCGTGGAATGCCGGGACGCCGGCCAGCCCCGCCATCGCGGCATAGATGCGCGACTCGTGCGCCACGATCCAGCGGCCATAGATGTGGCGCAGGAGCCAGGAGTTACGGGAAAAGTCCTTCACGAGGAGGCGGCGCCCGCCCCACCGCACGAGCAGAATCGCCGGTTTGGCGCGGACTGAGGGCCGCAGCACCCGCTCCGTGCAGGAGGCCATGTCCGCCCGACTCAGCGGCGGCGACTCATCCCCGGCGGAGGCCATGGGCCAGCCCTCATGCCCTCTTCTCGTACTTGTTGATGATGACCACCTGGCTCTCGAAGCTCTCGGGGTCAATCGCCTTGACGCATAGGGAGACCTTGTTGTCCCGGTCCAGCGCGTCCCAGAAGGCGCTGGCGACGGCGCAGGGGTCCCCGACGAGGGGGACGAGGTAGGGCTCGCCGGCGAACGCGGGCAAGGGGTCGCCGTCGCCGAGGTAGGTAGTGATGCAGTAGCCGAGGCCGGGGTCGAACTCCTCGTAGCGCCAGTAGAAGCGGTCGGTGGCATCGCCAAAGGCGGACTTGCGGAGCAGGCTGAGTATGGCGACATAGGGCAGCCCGCGGAAATCGAAGACGCCTGCGATGCGGGGCGTGAAGTTCGGCGCATCGGGCTCGACCTGGCGCGTGCCCAGGGCCTTCTCGACCGTGCCGCCCGCACCCACCATGTCGCAGATTGTGTCCGTGTGGTCGCCGTTGGTCACCACGAAGAGCCCCTCCGGCAGCTCGCGGATGGCGTTGTAGATGATCAGGCTCGGGTCCTTCACCTTCGCGGGGTCGGCGGGTTCAGTCCACACCCGCTTGCCGTCGGTGGCGAAGACGCGGTTCCGGCTGTTCTCGCTGCGGCCCATGATCCAGTAGACCTGGATGACGCGATACGCCTTGTCGTCCATGCCGAGGACCAGGCCGCGGCCGGGGTAAGGGTTCCCAGCCAGCCGCGTCCTCACATTGGCCTCAGCTCGGGCTGTCAGCTTCACGGTGAACTCCTTTCAGATCTGGTAGAACCACGCGGTGGCGGCCGGCTCGTCCACGGGGCGTTTGAGCTTGCGGCGCAGCAGGCGCTGGCCGATAGCGCACATGGCGCCCCAGCTCACGGGCACGTAGAGGGCGAGGACCAATGTCTCCATCGTGCCGGGCATGGCCGGCTCGGCGCTGCCGCCGCCTTGCATGAGGTTGGCGATGGTGAGCGCGATGGCCAGCGCCGCCATGCCGGCCGCGAGGAGCTTGAAGAGCTTCTCGCGCGCCTGCGAGTGGCCGAAGCGGATGGCGCTGAAGGCGACCCCCACGATGCCCGCGGGAATCAGCATCGCGGCGGCGGTCGCCACGTGCACGCCGCCGCTCAGAGCGTAGAGCGCCGCCGCGACAAGCGACGACACGAGGACGGCGAAGCGGGACGCGCGGCGCGCCTCGTCGGGCCGCCAGCGCAGAACGAGCATGAGGATCGGGACGTAAAAGATGCCGCCGCCGATGCCGATCAGCCCCGCGAGCAGGCCCGGCGCCAGGCTGAGGAGCGCCACAGCAGCCAGCAGGCGGGGCTCGCCAGGGCGCGGCGCCACGCCCCCCAGATCAACGAAGTACGCCTCGTAGGCCATCCGCCACGCGATGAAGGCCAGCGCCACGATGAGCGTCCAGTCGAGGACCGCCGTGGCCCAGGGGAACCCCGCCATCCAGTCGCGCAGCAAGGCCTTGCCTGCGACCGTGCCGGCCAAGGCCCCAGCCGTCACTGCCGCCGTCACGCGCCGCTCGCACGGGGCGCGGGGGGCCACCTCGCGGCCGCCCGCCAGGGCCTCGCCCAGCACGCCGGCAGCCACGCCCGACAGGTAGGCGCACACGATCGTGCCGGAGGCATAGGCCCAGCCGCCCGGCCCGGTGAGCGCCACCAGGATCGGCACGAGCAGCCACCCGCCGCCCCCGCCGAACACGCCGGGGATCAGGCCCGCCAGGACGCCCACGAGAGCGAGAATGACCGGGTTGGCGAGCATGTGCCGCACCCACTCCAGGCCCCGCACGCACCTGCGAGGCGGCGTGTCACCGCTGTCCGGCGAGCCGTTCCATCGCGCGCGTGAGCACCTCGTCGGGATAGGTGAGCGAGATGCGGAAGTAGCCCTCGCCGTGCTGGCCGTAGACGGCGCCCGGCGTCACCACGACGCCGGTCTTGTCGAAGAGGTCGGAGGCGAAGGCCGCGCTGTCGCCCCCGAAGCGCTCGGGCACGGCGGCCCACACGTAGATGGTGCCCTTCGGCTTCTCGAGCTGCCAGCCGAGGCCGTTCAGCGTGTCCACCACCAGGTCACGCCGGCGGCGGTAGACCGCGTTGATCTCGGGGATCAGCGTCTCCGCCATGTCCAGGGCCTTGGCCCCCGCGAACTGGATGGCGCGGAGCGTGCCGTTGTCGCTGTTGTCCTTCACGAGGCCGAGGGCCTTGAGCGCGCCGGCATGGCCCACTGCCATGCCGATCCGCCAGCCGGTCATGCAGAATGCCTTCGAGAGCGAGAAGAACTCGACCGCCACATCGGCAGCCCCCTCGACCTGGAGGATGCTGGGCGCCACGCAGCCGTCGTAGGTGTTCTCGCTGTACGACTGGTCGCTCGCTATGAGGATGTCGTTCTTCCGCGCGAACTCCACCACGCTGCGGAAGAAGTCCAGGCCGCACACGGCCGTGGTCGGGTTGTTCGGGTAGTTCACCCACAGCAGCTTGGCCAGGCGGCGCACCTCGGCGGGAATGGCCTCGAGGTCGGGCAGGAAGCCGTTCTCGCGCAGCAGCGGCACGTAGTGGGTCACTGCGCTGGCAAAGGTGTGGCCGATGTTGTACGTCGGGTAGCCAGGCTCGGGCGCGATGGCCATATCCCCGGGGTCCAGGATGCCCATTGCGAACTGGACGATGGCATCCTTGCTCCCGCTGGTTTGGACCACCTGGTCGTCGGCCAGCGTGACCCCGAACCGCCGGCGATAGAAGTCCTTGACGGCCTGGGGGAACTCGGCGGTCGGCACGTCGCAGCCGTAGCGGTGGCGGTTGAGGTCCGCCTCGTCACGCACCGCGCGGCACATCTCGGCCACGACGGGGTCGGGCGTCGGCCGGTCGGGGTCGCCGATGCCCAGGTTCAGCACCTCCTTGCCCGCCTTGCGGGCCTCGGCGATCTTCCTGCGGAGCGCCGCGAAGGGATACGGGCGAAGCTTCTGAAGCCGATTGGCAAGCATCGCTTCCACGTGGTCAGGTTCCTTTCAGATGACGGAGGATGAATGGATGGGTGGATGAATGGATGAATGAAAGAGCAGGCAGCCAGACTCTTCTTCTGACAGTCATCCACCCATCGATTCATCCATCCATCCTATCGAGACGGGTTACTTCACGTGTCTTTTCAGGAAGAACTCGTATACCGGCAGCGGGACGAAGCGGCGCACTACGTCCTGCCAGCCCTCGGGGCCGATCAGGCCGCGGACGAAGCTCGAGCTCACGTCGGCAATCTCGCGCGGCGGCATCAGGAACACGGTGGTGATCTCGGGCGCAAGATCGCTGTTGATGTAGCGCATCTCGCGCTCGAACGAGTAGTCGCGCTCGTTGCGGATGCCGCGCAGGATGTACCGGGCGCCCACCGAGCGCGCGTAGGTGACGAGGAACTGGTTTTCGAACGACGTGACGGTGACATTGCGAAGGCCATTCGTACAGGCCCGCAGGAGCGCCAGGCGGTCGGCAAGCGGGTAGGCGTAGCGCTTGTCGGGGTTGACGCCGATGGCGACCTCGACCTCGCGGAACAGCTCGACCGCCGTGCGGATCATCCACATGTGACCATTCGTCAGCGGGTCGAAGCTCCCCGCGTAGATTGCCTTGGGCATGGCCATCAACCTCAAGAGGAAGGTGACCGTCGCCGCAAGTAGCTTCCGGCGATTCGGCTCATTGCAGCCGAAGACTGCCTGAAGGCAGGACTCCAAACAGGCGGCTGGCTTCGTTCGGAGTCCTGCCTTTAGGCAGTCCTCGCGGCATCCCCCGCGCCGCCGAGTTGCTGAGGGCCGCCTAGTCCTCGGCGGAAGCAGGATACCGGCAATGGCCGCTCTTGTCAATCGGCAACCAGCTCTGCGATCTGTGCCAGCAATAGCAGGCGCGAGGGCGCCGCGTCGCGCCTGGGGTGTACGCGGTTGCTGAGAAGGACGAACACGGTGCCGCTACGCGGGAAGAGGAACGCCGATGTGCCCGTGAAGCCCAAGTGGCCCACCGCCCCGAACCGTTCGAGGCGCGGGGAAAAGGAGGCATTGCACAGCCGCCAGCCAAGCCCGAACTGGTCGGAATGAGGTGCGAACGCGAGCCCCCATCGTCCCCCGTCCTTTGCTTCCCGCAGCCACATCTGACAGAAGCGCCCCACGTCGCCGGCAGTGGCAAAGAGACCGGCGTGGCCGGCCACGCCCCCGAGCGTGGCGGCCACTTCGTCGTGCACCTCGCCGGCCACGAGGCAATGCCGCCAGCGGTCATCGAACTCGGTGGGCACGCAGCGCTCGATGCTGGGAAGGGGACGATACGGGCTGAAGCCCGCACTACGAACGATGAAGCAGGTCTCGCGCAGACCGAGCGGCTCCGGGACTTCGGAGGCCATCAGCGAGGCGAGGCCGCGCCCCGTGGCCCGCTCGCAGACGGCCTGGGCGAGGAGGAAATCCACGTCGCTGTAGTGGCTCTGGCCCTCCCGCAGCTCGACGGCGGGCCTGCAGGCGAAGATGATGCGCCAAAGGGCATCGCTCTGCCCCGGCTCGCACGGGCGAATGCCGTGGCGGATCGCCTCCCCCAGCAGGTCAGCCGTCACGCCCGTGCGATGCGCGAGAAGGTCCTCAATCGTCCAGGACTGGCTGAAGCCAGGACTCCCAACGCGTTCTCTCCTCGTTTGGAGTCCTGCCTTCAGGCAGTCTTGGGAGCCAGGACTCCGAACGCGTTCTCTCCTTGTTTGGAGTCCTGCCTTCAGGCAGTCTTGGGAGCCAGGACTCCCAACGCGTTCTCTCCTCGTTTGGAGTCCTGCCTTCAGGCAGTCTTGGCTTTCCGCAAAGGAAGCTGCTTCGGGCACGTGCCGCCGCACGGGGTCGTCGAGCCGAAGGACGCCCCGCTCGACCAGGTGGAGGACAAGGGCCGTGGTGTAGAGCTTGGTCAACGAGGCAAGGTCGAAGAGGTCGTCGAGACGGATGGGGCGCGAGGCGGCCGGGTCGTAGGTCGTGGAGCCAAATGCCTCGTGGGCGACGACCCGCCCGGCACGCGACACGTAGACGACGGCCCCAGGGAACATCCGCTCGGCGATGCCGCCTTGGACGAGGGCCGCGATCTCTCTCCGAGCGTCTGACACGCGAGGGGGCCCGGTTCACCAGCCGCTGGGGGTGCCGTAGACGTGGACGATTCGCAGTGCGGGCGAGCGCGAGATGCCGCCGGGGTTGATGCCGGGCTCACCCTCGGGAACCCGCGCCCCGAGCCTGCCGAAGTAGTCGGCCCAGGCAGGCAGCGTCGCGCCCGAATCGGGGTCCCTGAAGGTCATCGGCGACAGCTCGAAGAGCGGCTGCCCGCCGCCCGCCGCGCGGAACGCCTCGTAGACCAGCTCGGAGCAGTAGTAGGCGTCGTTCCCCACGACGAACAGCTTGTCGTAGGGCCTCCCGATCAGCCGCTCGGCCGCGCCCAGGGCCGCGGGGATGAGCGGGCGATGCCGCGGCCGCAGGCGCCCGACGACGACTTTGGGCCTGCCCAGCGCGTCCCGGCCTCGGTCCAGAAACGCCTGGAGCGGCACGGTTCGCACGCCGCCCCCCGCCGCCTCGATGACGGTCGCCTGCCCGTTCGCCGGACGGCCGACGATGCCCACGTGACTGAACTTGGCGCCGCGCCAGCCCTGCGTCACGCGTTCGATGGCGTCGCACAGCGGGCCGGCGTCGAGGTCCTGGAAGAGCAGGTCGCCGGGCTCGGGGCGGAACCGCCGGACTGGCAGGGCGCAGCCGGAAAGCACCGCGGCGGCCAACAACGGCAGCCACGGGGAGGGCCGAACTGGAAGCCGCTCGCGTGCCATTCGCCCCTCGCAGCACTTCAGCCGGATGAGGTGCTATCCCGCAGCGAGTTCCTTGGCTAACTCGACGGCGGCTGACGTCACCAGCCGCTCGACCTCGGGGGTGAAGCGGTAGACGCCGTAGTAGAACTTGTGGGCGGACTCGACCTCGTAGCCGCCCTCGTCGAAGGCTTTGGCCGTGGGGATGTAGCCGACGTTGCCGTTGGCGTAGGCGGCGATGAGTGTCTTGGGCACGGGCGAGGCGGCCTTGATGGCGAGGCCGAGCTCGACAAAGGTCTCGCCCGGCGTGCCGATGAGAAGCGCGTCGCCGAGGCGCAGGCCGTGGACCTCGAGGGGGCGGGTGCGCTGGCGGTCGGTCTTGCTGTACTCGGCCATCACGTCGCGTGCCCAGCCGCGCTGCCAGTCAGCCTCGTAGAGGGCGCGGGTGATCTCGCCCTTCGCCAGCTTCTCCTCGAGCGCGCGGGTGCGCTGCTCGACCGTGTTCCGCGCCTCCTCCGCCGACGGGAGCGGGGCCAGTGGCGCCTCAACCACTGTCGTGGCCGAGGCCAGGCCCGCGTCGGCCACCGTCCGAAGTGTCTCGGCCACCTGGACGGCTTCGGCGCCCAGGAACACGCCGGTCCGCCGCGCCTCTTCGAACGTGCCGCCGACCACCGTGGGGTTGATGTTCCCGCAGCAGCCGTTGAGGTAGAGGCACACGGCGCCCGGATAGACGCCTTCGACAAACGCGGCGACCTGACCCGGATAGTCGGCGGACACCTGGTAGTTGCCGCCGCCGAGGACGACGGGATGGCAGGCGTGGTTCACCACGATGGCGAGAGGCGTGCCGTCAGCGCGGTCCACGCGCAGCACCCCCACGTCGGGGTCAATCGGCCCCTCGGGGTTCTTGCCCAGGGCGGTCGAGCCGTCGGGCTTGCGTTCGCGGCGGTTGATGCCCACGCGCGCCCTCCCCTTGCCGGAGCCGAGCATGGCCTCGGCCAGAGCGCGGTGGGCCATGACGACGGCGCCGGCGATCTTCTTCTCCGTCACATGCACCAGCTCGGGGTCGAGCCCGGGATGGCGCAGAAGGCCCACCGTGGGGCCGGAGTGGGTGTGGGTGCAGGCGACCATCGCGTGGCCGGCTGGGATGCCCGTGGCCGCCTCGATCTGCTTGCGGACCGTCTCAATGGAGGCGCGGGTCAGGCCAATCAGGTCGCAGGAGACGATGGCGATGGCTGTGCCACCGCTCTGGAGCACGAGCGTGCGAGCAAACAGCTCGTCATGCACCCCCTCGCACCCGTGGTCGCGGCTCCCAAACCCTGCCAGGAACGCCCCGACGTAGGGCGTGATGTTCGCCTTCGCCACACCCGCCTTCAGTTCGCTCATGCCCGCAAGCCCCCAAGACGCGAGCCCTCCTCCCCGAACAGGATACCGCGTCGTGGCGGGGAATGCAATGGTCAGGAGTCGAGCGGGTGGCGCCAGCGAAGGCCGGGGAAGCGCGCGTAGTCGCGGTCCGTGGTGATCCACTCGCAGCCGTTCTCGATGGCTAGGGCGGCCAGAAAGGCGTCGGCCACGAGGTTCCCCTTCGCCTCGGCGCGGAAGGCATGTACCAGCACGTTCGCGTCAGGCAGGAGCATCTGGCCGCTCCATGAGGTCGAGCAAGGCGGCGGAGTTGTCGAGGTCAACGCCAGGGAGGGTCCCGGGCACCCGGTCGGACACTGGGAGCGTGACGCGGGTTCGGGGCTGGTCGGGGGCAGCGCGCCGGACCGCCTCGCGGAGCGCGTCCTCCAGGATGGCGGTCAGTGTGCGGCGGGTCTGGGCTGCAAGCTGCTTCGCCTGGCAGAGCAAGTCGTCATCGAGGTTGATTGTCGTTCTCACGCGCAATAGCATACCAGCTATGCAGTGATATGTCAAGCCCTTTCCAGCAGGACCGCCGCGGCGCGGCATTGACTCGCGCCCCTCGCTGGGGAGAGAAAGGGCGCGAGTCAACTCCTGCGGCTCTTCGCGCGGGTTCCATAGTTACGTAAGATATTGCCGTGTAGATACTTATGGCTGACCATGCGCTCGGCGCATGCGCGGCTCTTGACTCGCGCCCCTCCGTGGGGGGGAAAAGGGCGCGAGTCAAACGTGGTTCACTTGTCGCCGAGCGGCAGCACCCAGATGTTGCGGTACTGGACCGGGCAGCCGTGGTCCTGGAAGCTGAAGCCGCCCTTCGGGCGGGCGCCCTTCAGCTCGAAGTTGTCGTGGATCTTCATACCGTTCTGGAGCACGGTCACGCGGGGCTTGGCGCCCGGCTTCTCGACGCGGTACTCGATGTCATAGGTCTGCCACTGGCCGGGCGGCAGGGAGGCGAGGTTGAACTTGAACGGCGGCTTCCCCTCCTCGATCGGCAGCTCCTCCATCGTGTCGGGGTCCTTGTACTTGTAGATGCCGCCGCAGCCGCCGCCGAGGTAGGTCATGTCGCCGAAGGAGTCGAGCACCTGAATCTCGTCGCCATTCGGGAGGAAGACGCCGCTGTTGCCGCGGCTCTGGCTGTGCCTCTCGGGCATGAAGGGGTTCTTGAACTCGACGTGGAGCTTGAAGCTGCCCTCGAAGGCCCGCCTGGTGCTCATTCCGCCCTTGGGGATGAGCACGCCGCCGTCCTCGAAGAGCTTCCACTCGGCCTCCTTGCCATCCTTGCCCTTCCGCTTCGTCATCTCGTCCGAGGCGTTCGGGTCGGGGGCCAGCAGCAGGATGGCGCCCTCGGGCGGCTTGGCACCGAGGGTGGGGGACTCGCGTTCCACGCGCTTGACGGTGAGCTTGCAGCCGGTGGGGCAAGCGCCCGTGAAGCCGCCATCGGCGTAGGTGCCCGCCCACTCAGTGTCGCCCACCTTCGCCTTGAACGCCACGGTATCGCCCTCGGCCTTCGCCTCGCCATTCACCTTGACGAGTTTGCCGTCTGGCAGCGTCTCGCGGATGAAGACCTTGTACTGGCCCTTGCCCTGGGCCACCACGCGGACCTCGAGCTTGCACTCGACACCGCTGTCGCTCTTGCACGAGCCTTCGTAGAGGCCCTGCACCGCCGCCTCGTCAGGCGCGCCGGCGAAGGCGACGATCGCACACGAAACGATGCTCAACGCGATATGGAACATGAATGTTCTCCTCAGAAGTCCGCGTGCAAGTATGCACGCCCTACAGCTCGCCGGCCTTGTCGCTGAGCGGCAGCACCCAGATGTTGCGGTAGCGCACGGGGTTGCCGTGGTCCTGCCAGTGGAAGCCGCCCTTCTTGGCGTCGCCACGCAACTGCACGTTGTCGTGGATTTTGATGCCGTTGTGCAGCACGGTGAGCGTCGGTTTGCCCACCAGTTTGCCGTCCTTCTTCGTCACGCGATACTCGATGTCATAGGTCTGCCACTCGCCGGGCGGGAGGGAGGCGAGGGTGAACTTGCTCTCCTTCTGGCCCTTCAGGTACTCAAGCTCGGCCATGCAGTCGGGGTCCTTGAAGCCGTAGAGGCCCCCGCAGCCGCCGCCGAGATAGGTCGGCATCCCGAAGCTGTCGAGCACCTGGATTTCCTCGCCGTTGGGGAGGTAGACGCCGCTGTTGCCGCGGCCCTGCCCCCGGCCGCCGGGCTCGAGGGGGTTGCAGAACTCGACGTGGTACTTGAAGCTGCCGTCGAACTGCTGCTTGGAGTTGAACCCGCCCCGCGGCACCTGGACCGAGCCGTCCTCGCCGATCACGAGCACAACGTCCACCTGCCGCTTCTCGGGCATGAGCACCCAGCCTTCGGGGAGCGGGTTCTCCTTTGTGGGCCAGGCCTTGGGCTCCTTGGCCACGGCGCGGAGGGCAACCTCCCAGACCACCTCGCCGGCCCTGCTCTTGTCGCCGACGTACCAGGGCTGATTCCCGCCGCGCACCACCTGGTCGAAGCTCTTGCCGTCGAGCAGCACGATTGCGCCCTCGGGCGGCTTGGCGCCCATCGTGGGCGACACCCGCGTCGCTCGCTTCAGCTCGAACGTCCCGCCGTCGCCAAACTTGCCCGTGATGGCGCCCGCGGCGTACTTGGCCTCCCAAATCACGTCGCCCATCTTGCCCGCGAAGCTCACCGCACCCTCTGCGGCCGTGCCGTCCATCTCCACGTTGGGGGTGGACTTCTCGCCGATGCCGTCGCGGACGAGCAGCTTATACGCCTGCTTGCCCATCGCCACGGCACGGGCCTCGATCTTCCCCACGGCCTTGCCGGTCGTGCAGGTCCCCTCATAGAGGCCCTGCACCTCGGCCTCGGCGGGCGCCCCTGCGAGTGCCCACACGCTCCCCGCGACGATCACCACGACCCAGAACAGGCAACACCTTGTCATCAGAGCTTCCTCCGAAACGATGGGGCCTCGGCCGACGTCACGCGCGGCCACGATCATACTCAGTTGCGTCGCGATTGTCCAATGGCGCGACGCGGACCGTCGTTGACAAGGCGTCGGGCATCGCCTATACTGCCGACAATGCCTTCGGGCACAAGGGCCGTCGGTCCGCAGGAAGAGAGGAGCCCAATGACACCAGACGGCCAGTTCCACGTCAACCTGCTCGCTTGCCGTCCTATCCGCGCGTTTGTGCGCAATGCGGCGTTTCCCGTCGCGCTCCAGGCGATTGCCCTGGCTGGCGTGCTGTTCTACATCTGGAACGGCTGGGGCATTGGCCTGAGGCATGGCGCGGCAGAGCTTATGACCCTGCGCAAGACGAACCTGACGACGCTGTTCGTCTGGGGGCTATGGTGGCCGGGAATGATCGCGCTGGCGCTTGTGCTTGGCCGGGCGTGGTGCACGGTGTGTCCGATGGAGCTTGCGAATCGCCTGGGCGATTGGGTGGCGCGGCAGGTGGGCTGGCCCCGCGCGAGGCTGGGGCGGTGGCTGAGGGCCGGCTGGCTCATCGTCGTCGCCTACCTCGCGCTGCAGGTTCTCGTCGCAGGCATCTCCATCCATCGCATCCCCCACCACACCGCGGTGATGCTGATCGTGCTCCTCGCGGGCGCGCTGGGCGCGGGACTTGTGTTCCGCGAGCCGCGGGCGTTCTGCAAGAGCCTCTGCCCTGCCGGCGCCCTCCTGTCGGTCTACGGCCGCTACACGCCGGCGCAACTCGACGTTCGAGACCCCGAGGTTTGTGGCAAGTGCCAGACGCGCGATTGCGTGGCGGCGGCGAACCGCGACAGGTTCGACAAGCGGAGCTGTCCCTCCCTCCTGCGGCCCTACGCGAGGGAGCAGTCGGACGGCTGCGTGCTGTGCTTCCAGTGCGCCAAGGTCTGCCCCCACGACAACGTCGGCTTCGGGCTGGCGCGGGCCACGGCCGGGGTGCGGCGGCATCGCCTCCTGCTCCCCTTCGAGGCCGCCTTCGTTATGTTCGCCGCCGGCTTCGTCGCGCACGACGTCATCGCCGAGGTGAAATGGCTGGATGAGATCTTCCACGTGGTGCCGAAGGCGCTCCAGCAGTTGGCGCCTGCGGTCAAGTTCGGATGGTTTGAGGCGCTCTGGTTCCTCGTGCTGTTCCCCCTCGCCCTGTGGACGGCCGCCGCGGTAGTGGCGTATGCGGTTGGTGGGCGGCAGAGGCTGGGCGCCCTTCTCCTGGCGGCAGCGACGGGCGCGGCCCCCGTCGTGGCAGTCGCGCACCTGGCCAAGTCCGCGGCCAAGGTGGCCTCATGGGGCGGGTTCCTTCCCCTGGCGCTGGCGGACCCTGCTGGCGTGGAGACGTTTCAGCGAATCGGAGACAAGGCGCTGGCCGCGCCGGCCCCGTGGGTCGGGCTGCCGCCCCTGGGCTGGGCCATGCTCATCCTGCTCGCGCTGGTGGCGTGGCGAAGCCTGCGCTGGATTCGCGAGGCAAGTGGAGAAGCCGCCAGGGCCGCCTACGCGGGCCTCGGGGTCACGGCCGCATTCTTCGCCGCTACCCTCCTCGTTTGGCCGTGGGCGTAAAGAACGAGGATGATTGGATGGGTGGATGAATGGATGAATGGAAGAGCCAGTCTCTCTGGCATCCATCCATCCATTCATCCCCTCAGGCGTCTCTATTCGCTGTCGAGCCGCACGGCGGCGGCGAGGGTGGCGCGGGCAGTGGCGGCCGCGCTGGCGAAGTCGCACAGCTCGGGCACGTCGCCTTCAAGATGGTAGTTCGGATCGGCGTAGGGCATCGAGCCGATGTTGTGGACCGCGACGCGGTAGCCCTCCTTGATGAACGAGCCGTCGTCGTTGTTCACGCGGTCGGTCTTGTGCCTGGCGGTCACGAGGCCAAGGGCGTAGTCGCGGTTCACCTCGGCCATGAGGTCGGCCAGGCGCTCGGCCTCGGGGGCGTAGTAGACGGAGAAGCAGGTCATGCGGTCCGCCTCGCGGTCCTCGGGCTTGCGCACCCCTGGGCCGTCGAGGTTGAACAGGGCAATGATCTTCTCGCCGCGGAGCCGAGCGTTCCGGGCCGCCGTGACGCTGGTCCACGGCCAGTGCTCCTCGTTGCAGAAGAGGAACCAGAACGAGCGCCGCGAACGGTAGCGGGCGAGGACGCGCGCCAGCTCGAGGTTCACCGCCGTGCCGATAGCGTTGTCGTTGGCCCCGGGCGAGTCGATCCAGCTCATCGAGTCCTTGTGCGAAATGAGGAGAATGGTCTCTTCGGGGACGGTTGAGCCGACCTTGCGGGCAGAGAGATTCCAGGCGACGTGCCACGGGTCGTGGGCGTGAGGGGTCGAGTACTGGTGGTGGATGTTCTTCTTGAGGTCCCGGCGGAATGCCTGGACGAGGCAGCCCTCGCGCCCGACGGCGTAGCCGAATGAGGCCAGCCTCGCGGCAATGAAGTCGTCAGCCTCGTCGAGCGTGGTCTTTGTACGGCCCGGAATCGTGTAGTTGAGCTTGCGAAAGCGCAACGGCTCCTTTGACAGGCAGAAGGTGTCCTTGCGGATCCGTTGATGGCTCACCCGCTTGAGAAGCGCCGGGATGTGGTCGCTATTCTTCAGGCGTGGGCTCCCGCGCATTCCGGCACGATGACCCCGGTGCGCTTGGCGGCGTTGGCCAGCGCGCGGAGGCGGCTTACGGCCTCCGCGCTCGGATGCAGTCCACCGCACTCCCAGCGCGAGACGGTGAGCTTGTGGACCCCCAGGCGCTTGCCCAGTTGCTCCTGGGTGAACCCCAGCGCACGACGCAGCGTTGCGATCAGGGCCGGGCTGGGATGGGAGCCTACCTCGGAAGCCAGCGCCCGCAGCCGGTCGAGAAACTCCACCCCCTCGGGCGTGAAGGCCAACTCGCCGCCACGGTCCCGCACCGCCATGCGCGCCGGCACCTCTACGAACAGGGTCCGCTCATCAGGAAGCCGCATGGTGTAAGGGACTCCACGCGGAATCGGCCTCGCGTGATGCGGCCGGCGGGCGGCCCGCGGCCGGCTCGCAATAGCTACAGATGCCATTGGTCACTCCTCCTCCCAGTAGGCGGAGTATGCGCCAAGTCAACTGGGATCGAGTCCTTGCTGATTCACGGTGTCCTGCGTGACACGCCTCTATGGCCCGCGCCATGGTTCCATGGATGTCGGCAGCGTGCGAAGGCGGAAAGGGCCCAGCGGGCGGGGCGTTCGGACGGCCTACCAGCCCCGCCCGGGGCACTCCGCATTTTGGCCGATGAGCCAAGAGGCGAACCGAAGACCGCCTGAAGGCGGGACTACGAACGCGCTCGGCTCACCGAGGCGGGGACGGCTCCTGGACCCCAAGTCCTTCCGCTGCCGCGGGCCTCTCGGCCCGGGGCAAACGCCCTCGGATAAGGGGTGCTGCGGAAAGCACCACACGGAAACCGGCGTTGTTGTTCCGGTTCTCAGGATGGTTCCTGTTCCGATTCGCCGAGCGGCAGTTCCTCGGATTGCTGTTCCAGGAGCCGCCACGCAGCACGCGGCGCTCGCCACGGAGCCCCACCCCCCAATCTCGGCAGCCGCCCTGCTCGGGCGGCCACCGCTATCGGCACCGGCTCTCTCACCCTTTGGACGCAAGTCTCCAGAAAATTCCGGGGCCGCCGGGGGCGGCCACAGGAACCCAAAGCCCGAAGCCCGAAAACCGCAAATGGTAACGTGGTAAAAGAGCAAATTGTAATCAGGGTCCAGCGGAAAGCACCACACGGAAACCGGCGATGGTGTACCGGAACTCAGGAAGGTACCTGTTCCGAAGCGCCGAGCGGCAGTTCCTCGGATAGCTGCTCCAGGAGCCGCCACGCAGCACGCGGCGCTCGCCAGATTCCGGCCCCGTGGGGTCCTTCTGGTCACCCTCCTTGTAGGCGCCATACCAGTCCTGG
>VGYV01000021.1 GCA_016872855.1 Planctomycetota bacterium | reverse complement strand
TAAAGTCGGCACCATCGGCCTCCGCGCGGGACACCCGCGCCAGTGGGAGGGCAGCCAGCTCGTCGAGACCCACGCCGTGTGCGACACGGACCAGGCCCTCCTCCGCTCCGTGGCCGCCGAGTGCGGGGCCAAGCTCGCGTCGCCCGACTACCGCGACCTGGTGGCCTGCCCCGACCTCGACATCCTGTTCATCGCCTCGCCCGACCAGTGGCACTGCGAGATGGCTTGCGCCGCGATGAAGGCCGGCAAGCACGTGCTCTGCGAGAAGCCGATGGTGATGACCCTCGACGAGTGCGAGCGAGTGGTCCGCACCGCCGACGCCACGGGGGCCAAGTTCCTTGTCGGCCAGGTCTGCCGCTTCGCCCCAGGCTTCGCGGCGGCCAAGCGCCTCGTCGCCCAGGGCCTCATCGGCGAGCTCTTCTTCCTCGAATCCGAATACGCCCACGACTACACCCACATCCGCGGCGTCGGCGGCTGGCGCACCGACCCCGTCCGCCTGCGCCACCCCTTCCTCGGCGGGGCCTGCCACGCCGTGGACCTGCTCCGTTGGGTCGGCGGAAACGTCGCCGAGGTCTTCGCCCACGCCAACCGCAAGGTGCTCACCGACTGGCCCGTGGACGACTGCACCATCGCGGTGATGAAGTTCGTCGAGGGCAACGTGTTGGGGAAGGTCTTCTGCGGCGTCGGCGTCAAGCGCCCCTACACCATGCGCAGCGTCCTCTACGGCACCGAGGGCACGATCGTCTGCGACAACACCTCGCCCGAAATCCAGCTCGCCAGCGTCAAGGCATTCGGCCACCAGCGCTTCGCCGCGATTCCCGTGGAGATAGCGAGCCACAACAAGCGCGCCGAGATGGACGTCCTCGCCCGCGCCATCCTGGACGGCACCGAGGTCGCCCTCGACGCCCGGGAGGGTGCCCGCACGGTCGCCACCTGCCTCGCTGCCGTCCAGTCCGCCGCCGATGGCCGCCCGGTCCCTGTTCGCAACGATTGGTAGCCGCCCTTGACAGCCGCCCCCGCACCCGCCATAATGGCCGACAGGCGGCTCCCCCACGGCAGGAGGGTAAGCCATGCCGGACAGCGACACCAGGGTGCCGAAGCTCGCCGGATACGAGCTTCTCGCCACCCTCGGCAAGGGCGGGATGGGCGTCGTCTTCAAGGCCCGTCAGGTCTCGATGGACCGCATCGTCGCCCTGAAGGTGCTCGCGCCCCGCCTCGCCAAGAACGCGGTCTACGTCCAGCGCTTCCTCCGCGAGGCGCGCTCCGCCGCAAAGCTCAACCACCCAAACATCGTCCAGGGCATCGACGTCGGCGAGGCCGGCGGCCACTACTACTTCGCCATGGAGTTCGTGGACGGCACGACAGTGAAGGAGATGATCAAGGGCCAGGGCCGCCTGGACGAGAAGACGGCGCTGAGCATCGTGGGCGCGGTGGCCCGCGCCCTCGAGCACGCCGCGAAGCACGGCATCATCCACCGCGACATCAAGCCCGACAATATCATGGTCGCGCGCGACGGCGTGGTGAAACTGGCCGACCTCGGCATCGCCCGCGCCAGCGAGAAGCCCGACACCCTGACCACCGAGGGCGTCGCCGTCGGCACACCCCACTACATGGCCCCGGAACAGGTTCGCGGCGACGCCGAGCTCGACTCCCGCACCGACATCTACGCCCTCGGCGCCACCCTTTACCACATGGTCACGGGCGACTTCCCCTTCACCGGCCCAAACGCCAGCGCCATCATGGCCAAGCACATGGCCGAGCCCGCGCCAGTCGCGAAGGAGAAGCATCCCGACGTCTCGCGCGCCACAAGCGACCTCATCGAACGCATGATGGCCAAAGACCCCGCCGACAGGCCCCAGACGCCAACGGAGCTGCTCCAGGAGATCAAGGATGCCCTGGCCGGGAAGGTCCATCTCAGGGCGAAGCCAGCCGGCAGCCGGCAGTCAGCAGCCAGCAGCCGCCAGCAGGCCGGGAGCAGTCGGCGGCCTGTGGGCGGCGTGGGCCCGCTCCGTGAAGCTCGCCCATCTTCCAAGGTGATCTGGGTCGCCCTTGCCGCGGTGGCCGCGATTGCCATCATCTTCGCACTCGTCGCCCTTCTCCGCGGCTCGAAGCCGCCCGACCAGGCTAAGAACGCCAAGGCCTCCACGTCTTCCCCCGTCCAGCCATCCACCCCTTCCGCCAAAGTGCCCGAACACCGAACACCGGGCACCGAACAGCCCTCTTTGGCTTCCGACCTCGCGGCCCTCCGCTCGGCCGCCGCCGACCTCGCGGGCAAGGAGCAGTTCGCCGAGGCATTGCGGCAGGCCGACGTCCTGGCCCTCAAGCACCCCGGCGCCGCGGCCGAGATTGACAAGGTGCGCCAGGGCATCGCCGTGCTGGCCGAGCGGCGCTACCATGCGCTCTCGCGCGCCGCCGATGCGGCCATCGAGGCCAAGGACTTCGCCAAGGCCCGCGAGGCCCTCAAGCCGGCCGAGGCGTTCGGCATCGCGGAATTTGCCGAGCGGGCGAAGAAGCGCCTCGCCGAAATCGCCTCCCGCGAGAAGGGCGCCGCCGCCTGGGCAAAGTGGGACGAGGCGAAGGCCTCCGCCGCCAAGCTCACCGCCGACGGCAAGTTCGACGACGCGGCCAAGCTCCTCGACGCCGCGAGGACGCTGCCCCTCGACGACATCGCCGGCCTCGTCGCCGAGCAGATGAAGAGCGTCGAGTCTGGCAGGCGCAAGGCCGCCGAAGCCGCCCTCGCCGCCTACCAGGCCGAATCCGAAAAGCTCTGGGCGCTCTTCAAGGAACGCAACTACGCCGAGGCCGAGAAGACCCTCACGAACCTCCCGCAGGCCCCAAACCTGCGGGAGGCCGTGGCTACCGACGCCGAGGCCGGCAGGCTCCTCAAGGAGTTCTGGGCCGCCGTCGAGCGCGGCGTCCTGGGGCGCAAGGGCAAGTTCGTCTCTATCGCCGGCAAGGGCGGAAACGTCGAGTCTGTCGAGAACGGCCAGGTCACGCTCAAGGTGGGCGCCAAGCAGTTCACCCAGCCCCTCCTGGGCATGGACGCCGCCCAGGCCGCGGCCATCGCCGACCTGAAGGACGACGAGCGCGGCAACCTCGCCAAGGCCGTCTTCCTCCTCGCCGAGAGCCAGGAGCTTGAGGCCGCCGAGAAGGCCCTGGCCGCTGCCGGCAACCCGCCCGGCCTGTCCGCCTACAAGGCGAGGCTCGCGAGCCTCCTGGCCAAAGTCGGGAAGACGCCGGCCGGCACGCACACCGGGGAACCAGGGCTCGACCCGAAGAAAGCCCTCGCGGCCGCGGAGAAGAGCATCGAGGCCGGCGACTACGCCGCCGCACGGCGCGCCCTGGACGCCGTCCTGAAGGCCAAGCCCGACGACGCGCAGGCGCGCCAACTCCTCGCCCAGGCGTTCGCGCGCGTGGTGCAGCAGGCGTACGACGTCTGCAAAGACGTGGATCTCGAGGCCGCAAGGAAGGCCATCGCCGCCGCCGCCGCCCTCCAGCCCGAGCATCCCGACGTGGCGGCCCTCGCCAACTGGTTCAAGGCCGCCAGCCACCCGCTCTTCGCCGACACCTTCGACCGCGCCGCCTCGCTCGCCTCCTGGAACACGCGCAGCGGCACCTGGAAGGTGGACCACGGGGAACTCACGTGCGAATACGACCAGGAGGCCATGGCCTTCCTCAAGCGGGCCCCATTCCAGGACTTCGTCTTCGAGTGCGACGTGAAGTGCGTCGGGGAGAAGCCTGGACTGGTCGTCGGGATCGTGTTCCGCTACACGGCTCGGCGCTGGCTCTTCGCGCTGCTCTACGACGCCTTCGACCAGGCCGAAGGCGGCGGAGCCACGGGCAGGGGCTGGTACCTCCGTAGCGGGCCGGGAGCCACCGACACGCCGAGGGCCAAGGACGTCACGTACCGCCATGCGCGGCTCAACATCCAGGCAGGGGACACCTACCACCTGAAGCTCAAGTGCAACGGCAGAGACGTCGAGTGCTTCATTAACGGCAAGCTCGAGCTCCAGCTCACCGATGAGAAGCCAACCGCGGGCGAACTGGCCTTTCTGAGCGCCGGGCAGGCCGCGCGCTTCGACAACGTGCGCCTCTACCGCGTCGTCCCCTTGCCGGAACTCAAGACCATCAAGCCGCCCGGCCCCGCACCTCAGGAGGCCGAGCCGAGCAATCGGTAGGGCATCTTCGACGGCCCGCAGGCTCTCCCCTCCACGCCCTCTGGCGGCAACACCACGGTAGCAGGGGGCGGCCCTGTTGGGAAGGAGAACAGTCATGAGTCCCGGGGTCCGACGGCGGGAATTCCTGGCGGCAGGGGCGGCAGCAGGCGCGGTGGCGGGGCTGGCCCGCGACGCGCTCGGGCAGGTCCAACCGAAGCCCGTGCGGCTCGGAGTCATCGGTGTCGGCGGCAGGGGTTCCTATCTGCTCGGCGTGGCGCTCAAGGCGGGAGTCGAGGTGCCAGCCCTCTGCGACATCGCTCCCGCCGCCATCGCACGCGGCACCGCCATCGTCGAGAAGGCGGGCGGCAAGAAGCCCGAAGGCTATCAGAAGGGGCCGACGGACTATCAGCGAATGCTTCAGCGGGACGACTTGGACGCCGTGCTGGTGACGACTCCGATGCAGCTTCACGCCCCAATGTCCATTGACGCCCTTCGCGCGGGCAAGCACGCGCTTAGCGAGGTCGCCGCCGCGATGACCGTGGACGAGTGCTGGGGCATCGTCCGCGCCGCCGACGAGACGGGCAAGGTCTACATGCTCGCCGAGAATTGCTGCTACTGGTTTCACTGCCTGATGATCCTGAACATGGTCCAGAAGGGCCTCTTCGGCGAGCTGACCTATGCCGAATGCGGCTACGTGCACGACTGCCGCTCGCTCCTCTTCCAGGGCGACGGGTCGCTCACCTGGCGCGGCGAGATGGCGCGCGACTGCTGCGGAAACGTGTATCCCACTCACTCCCTCGGCCCCGTCGCCCAGTGGCTCGGCATCAACCGCGGTGACCGCATGGTCTCGCTCGTCGCGGGCAGGACGGGTTCCGCCGCGCTCAACGACTACGTGGCGAAGCGCTTCCCCGAGGGCCACGCGGCCCGCCAGATTCGCTTCAAGCTCCCCGACTCGAGCACCACGCTGATTCGCACGGCGAAAGGCGCGCTCATTGACCTGCGCTTCGACATGTGCTCCGCCCGCCCGCACCCGACGACCACCTACTACACGCTCCAGGGCGTGAAGGCCAGCTACGACTCGCGGCAGCAGTTCATCTGGCTCGACGGCCGCACCCCCGGCTATCGCTGGGAGGAGCTGAGCAAGTATATGAAGGAGTTCGAGCACCCGCTCTGGACCAAGCACGGCGCCGAGGCGAAGGCGACTGGCCACGAGGGCGCCGACTACTTCCCCATCCGCGAGTTCCTTCAGGCCGTGCGCAAGGGCGCCCCGCCGCCGATTGATGCCGCGGACGCCGCGGCCTGGAGCGTCATCATCCCCCTCTCCGCCAAGAGCATCGCCGAAGACGGCGCCCCCCAGGAAATCCCCGACTTCACGAAGGGGAAGTGGGAGACGAGGAAAGGGTGAAGGAGAGCGGGGGCGGGAACCCCTCTTGAAAAGGGGTTCCCGCCCCCGCCCCCCCACCTTCCCGAGAACTCCTACGCTCAATGCTCGCTGACGAGGGGCTTTTCGCGGGCGCCTTCGGCCTCGACGATGGGCCAGGAGGCACGGAGGGGGCTCCTGTAGGGGCCGATCTTGTCGAAGGGGATGGGCTGGAAGCCGAGCTTGAAGGCCGGTGATTCGGGGTGGAGGCGATAGTCGTCCTTCGCAGCGTCCACGAACAGCGGATCAGCAACGAGCGAGTGCTGGTCGAAGCCAAGGGCCTGCCACGCCGCCCACTCGTCGGCCGGCTCCACCTTCTTCTCCTTGGGCAATTGCCCCACGCGGATGGGCTGGCCGAAGTGCCAGACGAGGTTGTAGTCCGACTGGTGTTTCTCGTAGGGCACGGTGCGAAGGGCGAAGAGGGCGGCCTTGGGGTCGCGGTAGCAGAGGATGTTCCGGCGGAAGACGTTGTTGGCCATGATCATCCCGTTCGGCAGCACGGCGTCCTTGGGATGGATGTCCATGTGCCGCATGGCCTTCCAGGCGGGCTGGTTGGCGACCGATTCGTAGCCCTTGACCATCGAGGGGAGGTGGCTGGTCCAGTAGCTGTGCTTCTCGTTCCAGCCGTTGCACTCGAATTGCTGGAGCGTGCCGTCAATGAGGACATTGTTCTCGATCAGGTTGTCGCGTCCGTTGTGGAGGTGGACGAGGCCGCGGACGCATCGGGCGACGACGTTGCCTACCACATCCACCCCGCCCGTGTTGTCGTCGAGGTAGACGCCCCAGGCGTAGTGGGGTGAGACCCACTTGCCCTTCTCCTGGCCGTAGCCCAGGATGTCGTGGAAGAAGTTGTGGCGGATGACGGTGCCGCGGGAGGAAATCCAGTCGCGTCCGCCCGTGTAGACGGCGCCGGTGTCGGCGGTCTCGAGGTTGACGTGGCGGATGTGGTTGTACTCGATGACCAGGTTGTTTCCGCTGAAGAGGATGCCGAAGCGAGGGCCATCGTGAATGAGGTTGTGGGAGGCGCGGTTGCCACAGCCGCCCACGGCGACGCCGACTCCTTGCTTGTAGTAGACGCCGAAGTGGTGGAGGTAGTTGTTGTCGGCGTAGTTCCCGGCGGGGGTGAGGGTGATGCGGTCGCCGCCGGAGAGGGCGATGGCGTCGCGGCCGATCTCGTAGATGTCGTTGCCCACGACGCCGTTGCGGAGGCCGCCATCCACGACGACGCCTGAGCCGTTGTAGTCGCCCACGTTGCGGATGGTGTTGGCGGCGACCAGGCAATCCGAGCAGCCCTTGAGGACGACGGCGTTGCCCTCGCAGCACTCGATGGTGAAGCCCTGAAGCGTCACATGCTCGACGCCGTTCATCTCGACGACCGTGCGCATCGTGGGGGCGTAGACGGCCTTGCCCTCGAGCGGCGCGGGGGGCCAGAAGTAGAGCGTACCCGCCTGGGCGTCGAGATACCACTCCCCGGGAGCGTCCAGCTCCTCGAACAGGCCGCGGACGTAGTAGCGGTCAGTGGGGCGGATGGGGTAAGAGCAGTCGCCCGCGAGCTTGATCAGCCGCTTCTCTGGGTCAATGGAGGCGATGCGGACGATGTTGTTCCACCAGTTGTAGCGTGGGAAGACGAATACCTCGCCCTCCTCGGAGCGGGACCAGGAGCGGGCGTCGGCGGCCTTGTAGTGGAGCGTGCGGCGGTCCTCGCCGGGCACCTCGGCGTACATGGGCACGGGCTTGCCGTCGGCATAGGCCCAGCCGCCGCCGTAGGGGTTCTTGGGGTCGAAGTTGGGGTGGCGGGCGAGGTGCTGCCGCTCGCCATCGAAGATGAGCTGGCGGAAGCTGATGCCCCTGAAGCCCTGGGCGGCCACGTCGGCCTTGAGTATCTCGCCCTTGTGTAGCGTGAAGCCCTTGATCTCCCTGCCGCCGGCGAGGATGGGCCGCTCCTTGCGATAGGCGCGGTACACGATGGGCGCGTCGGCCGTGCCCGAATCCTCCTTCCCCAGCTTCAGCGTTTGGGGCAGGCAGTGGAGGCCGCCGCGCACGAGCACGGTGGCGCCGTCCTTCAGCGCCCCATTGGCCTTGAGCTTGCGGAGCGCGTCGCGTGCCCGCTCGAGCGTGGCGAACGGCCCGTCGCTCTTCGCCCGGTTCGGCTCTGGGAGCGCGCCCGACCAGGCGTCACTCCCATCGGTCGCCACGTAGAGCACAGTTCCCTTCACCGGCGTGGTCTCATCCCTGAGCCTTGGGGCGCAGGCCCCGGCACAGAGGGCCAGCCCGATGGCGAGGAGTCTCAAAGGCCAGTTCACTGGACTGTCCACATCCCTGGGGAGAGGTCAGAACTCGACGAACTCTCTGGGGTAGTGGGTGAGGTCGAGGCGCTCCTCGTCTGGCACGGGTCTGATGCCCCACTGCTGCATGGCGAGTGCGCCGAAGAGGATTTCGATGGGCTTGCCTGCCTCATCCTTGCCGATCTCGTCCACCACAAGGGCGTGAGTGGATATCCGCCGGCCCTCTACCTTGGCCTCCAACACCGCAGTGGTACTGGTTCGCTTGATCCCGCCGCCGATTGCCGTCTTGATCGGGCTTAGCGCCTTTGAGGTCACAAGGAGCTTGGCGACCTCACGCACCACATAGGTGTTGCGAGAGCCTGTATCGAAGAGAGTCCAACACTCGCGGCCATCCACCTTGATCGCTTCGCGCACCCTGCTCATTGCTTTCCCCTTCGCGTGGTCCCACGGCCCTCCAGCCTGTAACTCAACCGGACAGAGCGCGCCAGACCGTCATTGGCCTGCCTACTTCGCCTCGGCGTCGCAGGCGACTCGGAAGCCGATGAAGCCCATCTTGGGGAGCCACCACTTGCTTTTGGGCTCCTGGGGGTCCTCGTAGCGCCAGAAGGGCTCCTCGAACACGCGTGCGGCGCTCCGCAGCGTGGCCGGCGCGCCGTTGTAGGCGCCGCCGCGGGCCACGTGGGCGAAGCCGGCCGCCGTCTTCACCACGCCCTCCTTCGGCCCCGTGGGACAGGTCGCGGGGTTGGTCTTCGCCGCTTCCTCATATGCCTTCGGCGAGTAGAAGTCTGACACCCACTCCATCACGTTGCCGTGCATGTCGAAGAGGCCGAACGCGTTGGGCTTCTTCTGGGCGACCTCCTGGGTCTTCTCGTCCGAGTTGTCCTCGAACCAGGCGTTGTCCTCGAGCGCGTCCTCGGCGCAGGCGTACGCGCCCGTCGAGACGGCGCGGCAGGCATACTCCCACTCGGCCTCGGTGGGCAGGCGGTACTTCTTGCCGGTCTTCTTCGAGAGCCACTGGCAGAAGACCTCGGCGTTGAGGTGGCTCACGCCGATGCAGGGCCGCTTGCCGGCGCCCCAGCCCAGCGTGGGGTCGCCGTAGAGCGGCGTGGGGCCGCTGATGGCGTCCACGCCCTTCTTCTGGGCCTCCTCGGCCTTCTTCTTCGCGGCCTCGTTGGCCGCCTCGCCGCGCTTCTCCTGCACCGTCTCGTCGTAGTAGGCCATGAACATCAGCCACGTCGTCTCGTGGGCGCACAGGTAGAAGGGCTTGAGCACGGCCTCGAACTGCGGCCCTTCGTGCGGCTTGCGGCCCTTCTCGCCCTCGGGGCTGCCCATCTTGAGCTTGCCGCCTGGGACGAGCACCATGTCGAAGGCAATCTCCTTGCCTTCCTTATTCTTGATCTTCTCGGTGAACTTCTTCGCAGGCTCCTCGGCCCAGGACCAGGAGAGCACCAGCCCGAGTGCAAGAATGCCCGCTGACAACGAGACGACCCGACCTCCGATTCCGCGCACGCCCAGTCCTACCTTTCCACGATGAAGGGAGAGAGGGATAAGCGACAGGCCGCCGACGACTCGACAACGCCGCCTGTCGCCAGTATGATCTTCGCAGGTTCTGGCCGGGATGTCAAGCGGAAACCGAGGCGCCGGCACGACGGCCCGCTTACCCATGCGACAGGAGCCAATGCGATGGCAACCGAACTTGCGCTCCGGGGCGGCCCACGAACCGTCCCCGACGGCATGGTGAAGCCCTGGCCCGTCATCACCCAGGAGGACAAGGACGCGGTGCTGGCCGTGTTCGACAGCGGCCACCTGCACGGCACCTCGGCCCCGCAGGCCCTCGCCCTCCAGAAGGAATGGGCGGCCTACTGCGGCGTCAAGCACGCCCTGGTGACCAACAGCGGCACCTCGGCCATCCACATGGCCCTCGCCGCTGCCGGCATCGAGCCGGGCGACGAGGTGATCGTCCCCGCCTTCACCTACTGGTCCACCGCCGCCGCCGTCCTTCACCAGAACGCCATCCCGATCTTCGTGGACATTGATCCGCGCGACTACACGGTGGACCCCGCCCTCATCGAGGCCGCCGTCACGCCGCACACCAAGGCCATCCTGCCCGTGGACATCCACGGGATGCCGTGCGACTACGACCGCATCTTCGAGATCGCCCGCCGCCACAACCTCCTCGTCCTTGCCGACGCCTGCCAGGCACACGGCGCGAAGTACAGGGGGAAGAAGACCGGCGCCATCGCCCACGCCACCGCCTTCTCCACCAACCGCTCGAAGAACCTCTCCAGCGGCGAAGGTGGCCTCTACGCCACCGATAGCGACGACTGGTTCGCCGTCGCCTCCCGCATGCGCGAGTTCGGCGAGGTCGTCCTGCCCAACCAGGCCCGCGAGTACAACGCCTTCTCCCTCGGCTGGATGTACCGCTCGCTGGAATGGACCAACGCCTTCTGCCGCACGCAGCTACGGCACCTCGACGAGCGGAACCGCATCCGCCAGGAGATGGCGGCCTACCTGAACGAACAGCTCCGCGACATCCCGGGCGTCGAACCCCCCTGGTGCCCGCCCGAGCGCGAACCGGTCTACTTCAGCTACGTCGTGGAGTTCTGTCCCGACCAGCTTGGCCTCGACGTGCCCGTCGAGACCTTCAAGAACGCCATCATCAAAGCCCTGCGGGCCGAGGGCATCGGCCTGGGCCAATGGCAGACGCGCCCCGTGCCGGGCCAGGACGTGTTCGCAAAGCAGGTCGGCTACGGCAAGGGCTGCCCCTGGACCTGTCGCTGGGCCCGCAAAGTCACTTACCGCGGCGAGGACCACCCGAGGACCCTCGACTTCATCGCCCGCCACTCCTACCTGGCAGGCGTCCACCCTCCTAACACGATGGAGCTGATGAAGCTCTACGTCGAGGGCTTCCGGAAGGTCCTCGGCCGGGTGGACGAGGTGGTGGATTTGGCCAGGAGGGAGTAGCGGCTACTGCTCGTGGAAGTACCGGCGGGTGCGCTCGTCGTGGCGAAGGGCCTCCAGGGCGTTGTGGAGCCTGGACTTGACGGTGCCGAGGGGGATGTCGAGGGCTTGGGCGATCTCGGCGAGGCTCAGGTCGTCCACGAAACGCATCAGGACCACCTCACGGTGGGCTTCGGGCAGTGCGGCCATGACGGCCGCAAGCTCGGAGCGGGAGGCCGAGGCGTCTTCGGCGGGGGGAGCGACGGCCTGCTCAACGGCCTGCGCTTCGCCCCCAAGGGGCCTGTTGTGGCGGCGAAGGCCAAGCGAGAGGTTCTTGACCGCGGGATAGAGGAAGGTGGTCATCCGGGCGGTGAGGCGGAAGCCGGGGAACTTGCCGAGGAGGTAGGCGAAGGTCTCCTGGAGCACGTCGAGGGCGTCGGCATCGTTGCCCGTGAAGCGGCGGGCGAGGCGGACCACCCAGTCGCGGTAACGATAGTAGAGGGCCTCGAAGGCCGCAGCGTCCCCGCGGTTGATCGCGTCCACAAGGCTTGCGTCGTCACGAGGGTCATCCCTTGACAAGGCGAAGCCCCCCTGAGAGCCACAAGCCACAAGCTACAAGCTTCGGAAAGGAGAGGATGGCCCGAAGCTTGTGGCTTGCGGCTTGCAGCTTGCAGCTACGGCTTCTTCACGATCAGCTCTGCGATGGCGCGGCGCAGGCCGGCGAGCTGCCAGGCCTTGAGGCTGCCGAAGACCAGGGCGTCGGCATTGTCGGCCCCCGCTCCGGCCACGCGGCCGGTTTCGATGGCGACGGCGCCGTGGACCATGGCCTTGAGCTGCTCGCGGTTGAGGTTGTAGCGGCGGCCCAGCTCGACGAGGTATTCGATGAGCTGCTGGCCGTCGCGGAATGCCTTGAGGCGCATGTCGGCGAGGACGGTCTGATTGACGCGCTTGCCTGGGATGAGGAGCGCGGAGCCGCCGCCGGCCGCCTTGTCGCCATCGTCGAGTGCCCGCTCGTCACCGAGGGTCTGCCAGGGGAGGTGGGCGTTGGCGCCGTTGGCCCACATGCTCAGGAGCATCACGACCGAGGCGGTGTTGCTCTCGGTGTCGCGGCTCACGCCGCCGTAGGCGCGGATGTCCACGCCCGTATCGTCGGCCAGGATGCGGCAGCGGCGATAGGCGTTGGCGTCGTTGAAGCCGCCGATGTACTCGCAGTCGAGGATGCGGTGCATCACGCGCCCCTGCCACATCGGGCGCGAGATGTCGCCGCGTGAGGCCCAGAGCTTGCGGTCGGCCTCGCCACGGCCCTTCGTCCAAAGCTGGCAGAAGAACTGGAGGGCCAGCCAGTCGTCCCAGTGGTAAGGCTCGTCGGTCGTCCACCACATGTTGGAGCCCCAGTCAATGCGGTGGGTGTTCTTGCCGCCGTAGAAGCACTGCATCTCCGTCTTGTCCCAGCCGCGCTCGCGGAAGTGCTCGATGAACTGGCGTTGGACGGCGAGGAAGGCGTCCTTGTAGTCCTGGCTGAGGGCATCGCCGATGTACGGGGCCTTCATGTAGTGCTCGATGATGAACTTCTTGTCTTCGCCGCGGCCGGGCCAGTGGCCCTGGTAGTTATAGGTCTGCTTCGTGAGAGGGGTGGGCCAGCTATCGTCAAAGGGGAGGTAGAGGGCTTCGACGGGTGCGGCGGCGCGGCGGCAGTTCTCGAATGCCTCGCCGCTGAGGAGGGGGCCGACCTGGCGGTCGTAGTCCGCCCAGTCAACCTGGATGTCCTTGCCCGTGCCCGTGAGCCTGGGGCGATGGGTCCAGCAGTTGAGGACGCAGCGGTGGTTGTGGGCCAGGCGGTAGAAGTCGTGGGCGTTCGGCGGGATGCGATAGGCGTTCAGCTCGGGCACGAAGCTCAAGCGGTCGGGCAGCACGAAGTCGTAGACCGTCAGCTCGACGGGCAGCTTGAGCGGCGGCTCGACGCCGTCCGCCTCGACTAGGAAGCCGCCCGTGTAAGCACCGGGCGAGGCGTCCTTGGGCACGTAGATGTCCACGTAGACGGTCTGGTTCTGTTGATTGGACACGCGGGGCAGGGACGCCCCGCCTACATTCTTCTCGCGGGGCGCGGAGGCCCCGCCCACAATGTCCGGAATGTTGAAGGGCGCGCCGGTGGGCAGGGGCACGCAGTAGGCCGGCTGCCATTGGCCCTTGCCATTCTTCGCATACCAGTTTCTGAACAGCTCTATCATTTTGCCCGCAATCATTTTGCCTTCTCTATTCTTCAGCTCTTGCGGGATGATCTGCACGTTCCGCAACGGCTCGGCGACGCCGTTCACGACGCAGACCTGAAACGACACCGTCTCGCCCCGCGCGCCGAAGAGGCGAACAGTCAGCCCATCCCATACGGCGTTTGCCTCTCCTGTCTCCATGTCGTCGAACATCGCGCGCGGCTTCTCGGGGCTGACCATAGTGAGTTCGGGGCTGATCTTGACGAGTGGGGGTGCGGCCCAGGCGTACATGCGGGCCTTCGCCAGCGGGCCGAGGTCGGCGACCGCACGAGGCGGCTGCAGCTTGGCGAGCGCGGGCGCGGCGGGCAAAGCGGGCGAGGCACTTGCCGACAGCTTCTCGGCAGGCGAGGCCACGCCGCCGGGCGAGACCGCGACGACCTCGATGTCGCACTTTTCCGACGGCGTCAGGTCTTCAAGGACGATGGCGGTCGGCCCGCTCGGCTCGGGGTGCTTCACCCGCCAGCGCTCGACGGGTTTGCCGTTGAGGGTGATGCGCCAGCAGAAGACGCCCTTCCCCTCGGCAATGGTGAGCCGCAGCGCGCCGGCGGCCAGGTGGGCCTTGTCGGGCGCAGGCTCAGCCTTAACAGCGGGCTTCGGCGGGGCGTCCGCCAGCGGCTTGCCCAGCTCGACCTCGATGTAGGGCTCGTTGCCCCGCGACTGGACGCTGTGGATGAAGTTGTTGTGGTAGGCCAGGTTCCCGCCGTCCATCACTGCGAGACCGTCCGTGTCGCCGCAGGCGAGGGCGTAGATGAGCTCGGGCGTGAGGGCGACGCTGACCCAGCCGTCGGCCAGCTCCTTGCGCTCGGCCCAGGTGTCGAGGGTGTAGCCTGACGACATGATCACGTCGCAGAACATCGAGCCGGGCCAGGCCCACGGGCGCTTAGTCGCGGCGTCGGCCAGGCAATAGGTCGCGCCGCTCGCGGGGCCGTAGGGCCGCGCGCTCGTGCCCTCTTCCCAGTCCTGGTTCACGGTGGAGACGCGGATGTAGCGGAGCATGTCGGCGCCGGCGCGTCGGAGGAAGAGGGCGGCCTTGAGCACCTCGCGGCCTTTGGCGGGCGTGGCGTCGAAGCGGATGGCGGCCATTTCCTGAATGCTCTTGATCTTGAACTGGCCGCACTTGCCGGCGGAGGTGTTCCGCTCGTCGCCGCAGTCGGACAGCCAGATATCGGCCGTGGCCTTGAGCCGCACGGTCTCACCGGCATGCAGCCATGCGGTCATCGCCACACACGCCGCCGCCCACAATCGTTGGCGCTTCATCAAAGGCTCCTGAACAGGGTTCCATAAGGAATGCAGGAAGGCAGGAAAGGAGCCGATCCGTTCCTGGGTTCCTGGGTTCCTTATAGCCGATCTTCTGGGTGGAAAGCAAGGCGGCCTGGGGCCGGGGCTGGCTATGGCACGAGTCGAACGGCGGCGAAGCCGAAGGAGCGAATGGGCAGCGAGAGCTTGCCATTGGCAATCGCCAGCGGCTCCTGGTCGCGTTCCATGAGATCGGTGCGAATGGCCTTGGAGAAGCCCTTCGCCGTGATGGCCAGCGGCTCGGCGCGGCCGGCGGTTTCCCACACTCGCAGGATGAGGCCGCCGGCCGTGGGGTCGTCAGCCGGCTTCAGGCACGTGGCAATGGCGCGGGCGGGGTCAACGACAATCTCGCGGGGCAGAGACGCCCCGCCCACATCGGAGGCCCCGGCCACAGTGCCGCGGGCGACGAGGAACGGGGTGGCGACGCTGCGGCTCCATGCCATCGCCTCGGCCTGGTCGTAGGGGCCTTTGTGGGCACGGAGGGAGTAGCGGAAGCGGAACTCGGTGACGCCGCCCTGGTCCTGCACCACCTCGCGGTAGTTCTGGTCGTTGCCCAGGCACTCGAACGCGAGCGGCCCGAGGTCGGTGCGGAGCACGAAGGCGTCGAGCGGGGCAATCGTCACGCCCGGGCCGTCGGGAAGCGACACGTCGAGGAAGCCCTGGACGGCGAACCGCCGCGTGTCGGCGCCGGGCAGCAGATCGCCCTCCGGCTGGGGCTTGGGGCGAATCACGGCCCCCGTCGTCTCGATTCGCACCACCGCCCCATCGCCGAGGAGGGGGAAGAACTGCACGAGCCGCTCCTGCTTCGTCGTCGCCGGCTTCTTCACGCGAATATCGAAGTCCACGCGGTCCAAGTTGACATAGACCGTCACATGGTTCGCCACCTCGACCCCCGCCGCCTTGCCCGTGATGCGCAGCCGGGCGAGCACCGGCCCGTACCACCCCTCAGGTTCGATCGTCACGTCCTTCAGCACGTGTTCCTGGCCGTCGTGGTACACGGTCTGGCAAAGCGAGCGGGCGGCCTTCGCCACCAGCTCTTTGCCGGTCGGCCTGTGAATGAGGGTGGCGATGCCGCCTACCTCTCGGTCCATGACAAATCGGTAGAACGGGCCTTCGAGTTCGGTCTCAGTGACACGCCACGGACAAGGCTGGTCGTGATCCAGCCAAGCGCGCTCCACTGCGGTCAGCGCAAACGGGGGCACGTTGTCAACCGCTGAGTAAAGGAAGCACTCGCCATCCTCGTTTTCCTTCTGCGCCGGGAAGACACGGCCTCCGACCCGCAGGGCGTGGTGGTGAATCGGCAACTTCCGCCTGCCGTAGGCGATCGTGTAGGTCGGATCTTCGCCTGGCACACGGACCAGTCTTCCCGCAGGCAAGCTGAGCTGGTTGAAGAGCGTGAGCCGCTGAGCATCGGGGCTGACGCGGAGCGCTTTCCATGCCGTGTGCGTGAGAGCAGCCGCTTTCTCGTTCAGCTCGCGGGCCCAGGCGCGGCGGAGGTCGGCGTTGTGGCGCTTGTTACGCTCATCCGTGCCGTTCCAAGCGTGGTCGCTGAGCATGGCCAGGCACCACTCGGCGCGCTCGCGATCGGCACGGGTGGACTCGGTGAGCTTGGGGTCGCGCAGCGAGGCAACGGCGAGAAGGGCCTCGGCGGCGAGGAACTGGCGTTCGCCCTCCCGCATGTCTGCGGCGGTCTTGGCGAGGCAGACGGGCCAGACGTCCCACGAATGGCCGAAGCAGCCGCGAAGGGTGGGGAGGAACGGCGTCTTCGCTTGATCGGCGTCCACGGCCTGGCAGAACTGGGGGAGCGTGGCGTTGACGAGCTTGGGGCGGGCGCCGCCCTGCCTGTTGTAGGCGATGATCTTGTCGGCGAACTCGCGGGCCTGGCCGCCGCTGCCGGGATTGATGTCGCCGTGGGTGCCGCTGGCCAGAATCGCCCGTGTCCTATAGCCATCGCCCAGCTTGGCGTAGTGAGCGACCCAGCCGGGGACGGACTTCGGCTCGCGGAGCAGCTTCGCCCCCTGGGTGTAGCTCGCGCTGTTGCAGGCGAAGGGGTCCATCACGACCCGCACCTGGGAGCCATCGGGGCCTTCCCAGGTGAAGAGCGGCGGACACTTGAGGCTGGCGAACGAGGAGTCGTAGTTGTAGAAGGGGTTGGAGAGCCATCGGACGCCGCAGCCGGCGAGGATGGGCGCGACGCCCCAGGGGAGCGAAGGCTGCTCGATGTGCTCGGCCACATCGAAGCAGCGGATGCCCCAGTCGCGCTCCAGCCGCCGGGCGGGATAGAAGGTGCGGATGGCACCCTCGACGCCCTGGAAGGCCCAGAGCGAGTTGCACAGGTAGGGGCTGACGTAGAGGCGGCCCTCCTTGATGCGGCGGATCAACTCGTCCTTGCGTTGGGGGTAGTGCTCGACGAAGCAGAGCACCTCCTGGGTGACGGCCGCGTTATAGCGGTTCTGGCTCTCGGGCGGCTCCTTGTCCGTGCGGTTCATCTCATCGAGGTGGCCCTTCACAATGTCTGCGAATGCCTTGCGGGTCGCCTCCTCGCTGAGGCCCCAGGTGTAGTCGGGGCAGGTGTCGTTGGCAATGTAGAGGGTCCACACCGAGGGGTCCTCCGCCGCAAGGCCGCCGGCAGACGGCAGGGCCAACGCCAAGCCGCACACCAGAGCTACGGAGGCATCCACGCGCATCGCTGTTGTCCTCTCATCGTCCTCGTCCTCGTCGTCGTCGTCGTCCTCGAACCTTCTGCTCCCCTGGCTTCCCGGGCCCGAAGAAGCAAAGAGAAGAACGATTACGAGGACGAGGACGACGACGAGGACGATTGCGAACCGGCGTCAGATGGCCGGGGGTCACTTTGGGCTTTGATTCTGTACCCAACGTGCCGCGACTGCATCCATCGGACGGCGAAGATGTCGCGCAGGCCGGCCCAGAGGCGGTTCCAGACGCCGTATTTGGCCTTGCCGCGGGTGCGGGGGTGGTGTCGGACGGGGATTTCCTTGATGCGTGCGCCTTCGAGGCGCAGGAGGGTGGGCAGGAAGCGGTGCATGCCGCGGAACATCTTGACGCGGACAAGTTGCTCGCGGCGCATGACGCGGATGGAGCAGCCAACGTCCTTGATGCTCTCGTGGGTGAGCCAGTTGCGGGTCCCGTTGCCAATCTTCGAGGAGATGCGGCGGAGCCAGTTGTCGCGGCGCTTCTGGCGGATGCCGCACACGCAGTCGCACTCGCCGCTCTCGGCCATCGCCAGCATCTTCGGCAGGTCGGCGGGGTCGTTCTGGAGGTCGCCGTCAATCATCGCCACCAGGTCGGCGCGGGCGGCCTTGAAGCCGGCGTCGAGGGCCGCGCTCTGCCCGCAGTTCCGCTCGAACGAAATCCACCGCACCACGGGGTCCTGCTTCGCCGCCCCCTGCATGCGGGCGAGCGAGGCGTCGGTCGAGCCGTCGTCCACCAGGATCAGCTCGCACTGGGGGTAAAGCTCGCCCAGGCCGGCCCGGACGGCCTCGACCAGGGGGGCGATGTTGTCCTCCTCGTCCTTGATGGGCACAACTATCGAGAGGCGTGGGTTGCTCATGATTGGCGTCTCTCCGGGATGCGTGACCCGTGACGCGTGAGAAGAACCCGGGAACGGCAGATTCACGCGTCACGGGTCACGCGTCACGCATCTGGCCTATGTGCCAGTTGCCTCAAGCTCCCTTCTAGCCAGCATCGGCCCCCTTCAACCGGTTCTTCCGGAAGATGAGCATGAGGTTGCGGACGTAGACGAACGAGTTGAAGCCGTAGGCGAGCATGAACACGGGGTCGAGGCGGTAGATGGCATAAGACAGCACGGTGAGGGAGCCGGCGATGCTGAGATACCAGAAGGAGACTGGGACGACGCTCTCGCCGCGCCTCTCGGAGGCGAGCCATTGGACGACGAAGCGGGCGGAGAAGAGTCCCTGGCCGATGAAGCCGATGGCGAGCCAGAGCCAGGGCTCGGCGGCCACGCGGCGGCGAGCGCGATCGAGGAACGCTCGGGCCGCCGCGGGCTCGCCGCGGTCGAAGGCCTGGCCTGCCTGGCCAAGCAGCGCGTGGAACTCGGCGCGCTCGTCCGCCGGAGCGGCCGCCTCGGCGGCCACGGCGCACGCCACCACGCCAATCAGCAACAGCGCCAGCGCCGCCCCCGCGGCGCACGCGAGCATCCTCATCCTGGCCTCCTTCTGCCGCACATTATACGGGGCGCGGCGGAAGGCGGTCAAGGCGGCGTCGCCGGCGGTTGTGTTCCGTCAATCAGTGTTCCGTCAATCAGCAATCGGCAATCGGCAACTGGGAATCCCCCCTCACCTCCCCTTCGGCCACTCGATGTCGAGGCCGCCAATCTTGGCCGTCAGGACGATAGCCATCGTGCCGCTCGCCTCGCGGCTGCTGGCGCCGAAGAGGACCGAGCTGATCTCGCTGTCCGCCGTGTTCAGCCCGCCGATGAGGAGCGGCTGCCCGTCGCGCACGGTGACTGTGGTGGAGAGCTGGGTCACGTCAATCACCTGCCCCTTGCGCGTGCTGAAGCGGGGCCACAGTTGGATGGCGATGCGGCCGTCCGAGAGAATCGTGGGCCGCACGGCGAGCTGGCGGCCGACGAAGGCGCGCTCGATGAGGAGCTGATAGCCATACGGCCCCCAGTAGCCGAGGCGGGGGATATAGACGTCGCCGCCCATGACCAGGGCGCCCTCGGTGCCGCTCTTGACGGCGATGAACATCTGCTCGCGGGTGGAGGAGCGGGAGCGGCTGACGGAGCCGCCGATGCGGGCGGCGAAGGAGCCGGTGGCGATGCGGATCTGGAGGCCATTGCGGGCGGCAAGGGGGTTGCCGCCGGCGGCCGTCACGTTGCCGCTCTGGGCGCGGAAGGCGGCTCCGACGTCCATCGCCGCCATCGCCTTCGCGTCGAGCTTCTCCACCACGATGCCCACGTTGTCGGGCGAGCGGGCCAGCAGGTCGCCCTCCTTCGGCACGCCCCAGAAGGGGTCGCCGCCGGGCGGCGTGGCGCCGAAGGGCAGCTTCTTCGCCGGCTCGACCGTCGCGGCCGGCGGCGCCGTCGCCACGCGGCGCGGGGCCTGCGGGGCCGCGCTTTGGCCGTAGCCCTGGTAGACGCTGGGGTCCATCATGGCGCATCCGGCGAGCGCGGCGAGGATGAGGACAACCGGGAAGGCTCTCGTGGCATACATGGGTTCTGCTCCTTCCTCATGCATGATACCACGGCTGCCGCGCGAAGGCCTCACTTCTTTGCCAGCTCGGTCGCGACCGTGGCATCGGTCAGCTCGTCGCCGGGGCCTTTCCAGGCGAGCGAGCCGTCGCGCGCGATGACCCAGACGTAAGGGATGCCGCCGATCCCGTAGGCGTCGAAGGTCTGCTCCTTGCCGCCCTTGACGGTGTCCATCGCGATCGGGTAGCCGGCGGGGTTCTCCTTCAGGAAGGCCTCGAGGTCGCCCTTCTCGTCGTTGGTGATGCCGATGACGACGAGGCCCTCGGCCTTGTGCTTGGCGTAGAGCGCGGCCAGGTGGGGCATCAGCTTGCGGCAGGGGGGGCACCCAATGTTCCAGAAGTCCAAGATGACCACCTTGCCCTTGAGGTCGTCGAGGGTCATCGGCTCGGAGCCGAACCAGGCGGCGATGGCGAGGGGCGGCGGGGCCGTCGGCCCCTTCCCGCTCTCGCACGCGGGCAGAAGGGCGACAGCGGCCACCAGCAGAGCGCTCCACCTCATCTCTCGGTCCTCCGTCAGGGGGCTTCCTCCCCTCTCTCCCGCAGTCTAACCCCGCGCCCGAGCAAAGTCAACTCCCGCGATTGGACTTCGCCCCCGCCTTGTGTATAACGAAGGGGCGGGAGGCCATTCACAGGAGGATGGGACGATGGCGACAGCGGGTCCCTGGTGGCTTTGGTTGTCCCTCGCCTTCGTGGCGGCGTGCGCGGGCTCGCGGGCCGGCGAGCACGTCCTGTTCGACTTCGACAAGGACTTCGACGCCGCCAAGGTGCCAACGAGCGACGTGAAGGTCGAGCTGGCCCCCCGCGCGCAGGGGGCCGCGCTTCGCATCGCCAGCGGACACCGCGTCGAGTGGCCAGGCGTCACGCTCAAGGCCCCGAAGGGGAAGTGGGACCTCTCGCCCTTCGAGTGGCTGGCCCTCGACGTGAAGAACGTGGGGACGAATGAGGCCACGCTCTGCTGCCGGGTGGACAACCCTGGCGCCGACGGCATCCGCAACTGCCTGACCGGCCACATCGCCCTCAAGCCGGGTGAGAGCGGCACACTTCAGGTTCCATTCGTCCGAAAGCCCGCCAGCGCGGTGCGGGGCAAGCTGTTCGGCATGCGCGGCTACCCCGACGGCTCGAGCGAGGCCGAGCGCGCGATTGACCCGGCCAACGTTACCCAGCTCCTCATCTTCGTGCCACGCCCGAAGGAGGACCACGCCTTCGAGATAGACAACATCCGCGTCGGCGGCAGCTACACACCGCCTCCCGTGGACCCCGACAAGGTGAAGAGCTTCTTCCCCTTCATCGACACCTTCGGCCAATACGTCCACAAGGACTGGCCGGGCAAGACCCGCTCGCTCGACGGCCTGAAGAAGCATCTGGATGCCGAGCTGAAGGACCTCGCGGAGAGGCCTGGCCCCGCCGACTGGGACCAGTACGGCGGCTGGAAGGATGGCCCCACCCTCAAGGCCACCGGCTTCTTCCGGGTCGAGAAGCACGAAGGCAGGTGGTGGCTCGTGGACCCCGACGGCAAGCTCTTCTGGTCGCACGGCACCGACTGCGTGCGCGAGAACGACTCGACGCCGATCAACGAGCGAGCGGGCTGGTTCCAGGACTTCCCCGGCGAGCGGGCGGAGTTCAAGGAGTTCTTCTCCACCGGCCGAGCCCTGCACGGCCACTACGCGGGGCGGACGGTGGACTGCTTCAGCTTCCTGCTGGCCAACTGCAAGCGGAAGTATGGCGAGGCCTGGCGGGAGAGGATCGCCGACATGGCCCACCGCCGGCTGCGAAGTTGGGGCATGAACACCATCGCCAACTGGTCCGACCCCGCCGTGTACTTGATGAGGCGGACGCCGTACACGGCGACGGTGCACTTCGGCGGCAAGCTGCTCGAGGGGAGCCAGGGCTACTGGGGCAAGTTCCGCGACGTCTTCGACCCCAGCTTCCGCGACGAGGTTCGCAAGGCCATGGCTGCACAGGTGGGCAAGGCAGCGGGCGACCCCTGGTGCATCGGCTTCTTCGTGGACAACGAGATCGCCTGGGGCGACGAACTCTCCCTCGCCGTGGCCGCCCTTCAGTCGCCCCCTGACGCGGCGGCGAAGAAGGCCTTCCTCGACGACCTGAGGGCGAAGCACGGCGACATCGGCAAGCTCAATGCGGCGTGGGGCACCGGCCACGCCTCGTGGGAGGCGCTGCTCGCCCATCGCGGCGCGCCCGACAAGGCGAAGGCCCGCGACGACCTGGCCGCCTTCTACACCAAGACCGCCGAAACCTACTTCCGGGTCATCCGCGACGCCGTGAAGGAGGTGGCCCCCAACCAGCTCTACCTCGGCTGCCGCTTCGCCTGGGTGAACGACCGGGCCGTGGCCGCAGCCGTGAAGTTCTGCGACGTGGTGAGCTACAACTTCTACCGCCGCTCCATTGCCGACTTCCGCATCCCTGGCGGGGCCGACGTGCCGCTCATCGTCGGCGAGTTCCACTTCGGCGCGCTCGACCGCGGGATGTTCCACACCGGCCTCGTCCCCGTGAAGGACCAGGCCGAGCGGGCGAAGGCATACAGGAAATATGTCGAGGGGGCCTTGCGGCATCCTCAATTCGTCGGCACCCACTGGTTCAAGTACACCGACGAGCCGACCACCGGCCGTGCCCTGGACGAGGAGAACTACCAGATCGGCCTCCTCGACGGCTGCGATACGCCGTATCCCGAGACCAGAGATGCGCTGCGGGAGGTCGGATACAACCTCTACAAACCCCGCGGCGCGGCCAAGTGACGCGTTCCGCGTGCCCCGTGCCGCGTGCCGGAAGACAGGAAGCGCCGCGCCGGCCCAGTCCCGAAGGGACGATAGGGTTTAGCCGGCGGCGTAAGCCGCCGGGAAGGGGCGCAGAAGGCCCAGTCCCGCAGGGACGGCAGGATTCTGCCGGCGGCGTAAGCCGCCGGACAGCGGGCGCGGCAGGGCCAGTCCCGCAGGGACGGAAGGGTTTTGCCGGCGGCGTAAGCCGCCGGGAAGGGGCGCAGAAGGCCCAGTCCCGCAGGGACGGCAGGATTCTGCCGGCGGCGTAAGCCGCCGGACAGTGGGCGCGGCAGGGCCAGTCCCGCAGGGACGGAAGGGTTTTGCCGGCGGCGTAAGCCGCCGGACAGCGGGCGCGGCAGGGCCAGTCCCGCAGGGACGGAAGGGTTTTGCCGGCGGCGTAAGCCGCCGGACACAAGGCAGGAGGGAATAGAGCCCCGACGGGGCGAAAGGAGCACCAGGATGTCCTACACCAATCTTCTCTACCATCTCGACTTCGCAACCAAGGAACGCGTGCCCTACCTGAAGCCCGACCACCTTGCCCGAGTCGGTCCCTACATCGGCGGCATCGTCCGCGAGCTCGGCGGCCAGATGCTGGCCGCGAATGGCGCGCCCGACCACATTCACATCGCAGTTCAAGGCACCCCCACCGTGCCGGTGGCCGATCTCGTGCGGGTCATCAAGGCCAACTCCTCGAAGTGGATTCACGAGACATTTCCCGGTCTGGCCCCCTTCGCGTGGCAGGAGGGGTATGCGGCCTTCAGCGTGTCGGCCTCGGTGATGCCCAAGGTGCTCGATTACATACGCGGGCAGCAGCAACACCACCAGAAGGCCGATTTCAAGCAGGAGTTCATCGTCCTGCTGAAGAAGCATGGCATTCCGTACGATGAGCGATTCGTGTGGGGGTGAGATCCCTGCCGTCCCTTCGGGACTGAGCCTGCGCCGGGTCTCGATCCGGCGGCTCACGCCGCCGGCAAAACCCTGCCGCCCCGTCGGGGCTGGACCTGCGCCACTCCCCGATCCGGCGGCTCACGCCGCCGGCAATGCCCTTTCGTCCCTTCGGGACTGGGCCTACTCCGCTCCTGCGTCCGGCGGCTTACGCCGCCGGCAAGACCCTACCGTCCCTTTGGGACTGGGTGTGCGGCGTCGCCGGCTCAGTTGCGCTTGCGCTTGGGTATCTGGTCTTCGTACTTCGACCAGTTCGGCAGCGGGGCGTCGGGGGGGCGGGCCTCGCGGAGCTTGTCCTCGACCAGGCGGCGGAGCGCGGTCAGCTCTTTGTGCTGGGCCTCGGTCCAGGGGATGGGCGTCTCACGGTCGGTGCGGAGGAAGAGCCAAAGGTAGTAGTGAGCCTTGTAGTAGTCCCGCCGCTTGACGAGGGCCTGGACGGATTCGACGCCGATCTCGCGGAAGAACTTGAGGATTTCGGGGTCAATCTTGCTGATGTCGCCGTCGGTCTTGGCGGTCAGCTCGGTGACGAGGCCGGTGGCGACGGAGCGGAGGCCGTTCTGGGCCATGTAGCGCGCGGTGTCGAGTTCGTCAATGTCGCTCTGAAGGGCGCGGCGGGCGGGGTCGTCGGCGGGGAGCTTGGCCATGGCGTCCTCGGCGGCGAGGATTTTCTCGTCGAAGTTCCGGAGGGCGGTGACACCGGCGCGCATGGAGAGCTGGGCCTTCTGCGACTTGTCCTTCAGGCGCTGTTCAGCGAGCTCGTGGATGAGGCGACTAGTCTCGGCCCGGTGGATGAGAAAGGCGCCCAGGGCCAGAGCGATGAGGATGGCGGTGGCCGCGGCGGCGGAGATGGCGTGGTGGCGGCCGATCCACTTGGCCAAGCGCTCGATGAGGCCAGGGCGGTAGGCCGAGGTGGGCAACAGGTCGCGGTAGAGCCGGATGTCCTCGGCCAGCTCCCGGGCGCTGGGGTAGCGCCGGGCGGGGTCCTTGCTGAGGGCCTTCATGCAGATGGCGGCCAGCGTGCGGCTGGCCTGGCGGTTGAGCTGGCGCGGGGGGGCGGGGTCGTGGTACAGAACCTTCTCCATCACCTCGGTGCGCGAGTGGCCAGAGAAGGGGAGCGAGCCGGTGAGGATTTCGTAGAGGACGATGCCCAGGGCGAAGACGTCGGTGCGGAAATCCACGTCGGCCCCGCTGCCGCTGGCCTGCTCGGGGGACATGTATGCGGGGGTGCCCTTGACGATGCCGATCTGGGTGGCGACGATGCCCTGCTCCTCGGCGCTCACGTTGAGCTTCTTCGACAGCCCCCAGTCGAGCACCACGACCACGCCGAACTCGTCCACCATGATGTTCTCGGGCTTCAGGTCGCGGTGGAGGACGCCGGCGGCATGGGCGTAGGCGACCGTCTGGCACACCTTCTCAAAGATGTCCACCAGGCGGCCCGTGTGCTGGCGGCTGCGGAAGTCGCGCGGGCCGAGGGTCCGGAACAGCTCGCGGAGGGTGCGGCCACGGACCTTCTTCATTGCGTAGAACGGCCCGTGGCCCGGCAGGGAGCCGGCGGCGAAGACGGGCACGACGCCCGGGTGCTCGAGCTGGCCCAGGATGCGGGCCTCGTGGAAGAAGCGCGACTGGAGGTCGGGGTCGCCCGAGAGGTGGGGCTTGAGGACCTTGAGGGCCACGGTGCGGCCCAGGGAGGGGTCGTGAGCCTCGTAGATGATGGCCATCCCCCCCTCGCCGATGGCGGGGCCGAGGCGGTACGCCTCCCCGGCCGGGCGCGCTGGTGGCAGCGCCACGGCGCCCTCGGGCGGCCGGTCGGGCAAAGGCTGCGTCTTCTGCTCCGACAGGCGGGCGGCGACCCAGGGGTCAGGCTTCTCCGGGCCTTCCCCGCTCGGATGCTCCTCGCTGCTCATTCGGGCGCCCCTTTGTCCTGCCTCGCCGGCCACGCGGAGGGACACACCCTCCCATTATACTCGCCGGCAGGGGCGCGGCTCAAGAGGCAATCCAGCACAGTTCAACCCCGACGTGCTCCGGAGGAAGTTCTGTGTATAATAGTCAGGGCCTATGCCGCCGGCAGACCCGTGCCGAGGATCGAGGATGACGTTCGTGGAAGTCAACAACCGCAATAGCAGTGATCCTCTCGTCACCAAGGATGGTTCGACCATCCGCTCGCTCCTCGACCGCACGAACTCCTCAGCGGCCAACCAGAGTGTGGCCGAGGCCACCGTGCCTCCTGGCGTCGGCCTTCGGGTGGCGCGCCACCCGAAGGCCGAGGAAATCTACTACATCCTCGGGGGCCACGGCCACATGCGGCTTGGCGAGGAGGGGCGGGACGTCGGTCCCCTGGATGCCATTCTCATCCCGCCGGGCACGCTGCATGCCATCGCCAACACGGGGGCCGAGCCCCTCGTCTTCCTGTGCTGCTGCGCCCCGCCCTACTCCCACGACGACACGCGGCTGGAGTGAAAGGAGAACCCCGATGCCTGCCCGCCATCTGATTGCGCTCGCCGTGCTCTCATTCGCCGCCTGCGTGCATGGGTCCCGCGCCCTGGCCGCGGAGGAAATAGGCGGCGACCCATGGGTCGAGGGAGAAGATGCCCGCTTCGATCCCGAGGGCATCCCCTATCCCGACGAGGCGGCCAAGGCCACCGATGAGTTTATCGCGCAGGCGAAGGAGAAGGGGGAGAAACTCGCCCTCCTCCACCGCCTCGCCCTCACCCAGGCCCCCGCGCCCGCCACTGTCGAGCCGTAGTGGCGTCCAGTGTTGCTCAGTGTTGCTCAGAGTCGCTCAATCGCCGTTTGGCGATTCTCGCCATTCCGGCTCAGTGTCGCTCAGTGTTTGCCAGAGTCGCTCACGTGCGCGCACGCGCCTCCACCCTGGGGGGGAGGGGGCGCCCGGCTCGCCCCGCCGGGCGGCTGACCACACTCTCTCCCCCCAGTACAACGAGTCTGGACCCACATCATGAGCGGGTGGGAATCCGAAAAATCCGCAGAATCCGCAAGCCCTTGCCCGTTCGACGC
>VGYV01000020.1 GCA_016872855.1 Planctomycetota bacterium | reverse complement strand
GGCCGTGAGGATGGGCGTCACCCCCTTCATGTCGTCCACGAACCGCATGTGAAAGTACCACTCGTCGCTGATCTTGAACGGTTTCACGCCGTTGGCGATGGGGTGCTTTGGGAACTCCCTGAAATCGGCCTCCCAGGTCGGGTTCACCGACCAGTGCTGCTCGTAGTAGCCGCCGATGGCGTCGAGGAGGAGTTGCGCCGGCTTGCTCCCCTTCGGCACATCGAGCGTGTAGTGAATGCAGGCGAGGCCCACGCCTTTCTTCACCAGCTTGTCGAGCGCCGCGAGGTTCTGGTGGACGAGTCCGCCGCCATCGCTCCCCAGGACGATTGCCGCCGCGTCGTCGAGCACAGTGGCGTCCTTCGGCCAGCCTTGGAGCACCACCACCTGCACGTTCGGCGCATTCTCATTCAGCAGCTTGCCGAACAGCAGGAATCCCGCGTGATAGGCATGGTGCGCAAACCCATGGCTCCCCGGCCCGGCGATGAAGACGATCTTCTTCTTGTCCTCCGCGCGGGCAATGGAGGCAACCAGGATAGCCAGAATGGAGAGAACGAAAAGCGTGGAGGCGCGAGTCACTGTAACGTTACTCCTTGTCACCGATAGACTGAAGGACGGAGCGCAGCCCATTAGCGATCAGGGCCGACCGCGAGATGCCCAACCTGTGAGCTGCGCGGTCGGACCTCTCCAGCAGCCCGCTCTCCACAGTCACCGAGATCGCCTTTGCGCCGTTGCCGTTCCTCGGCCGGCCGCGCTTGCGCATCGCCCGCTCGAGCTGGGCCTTAGCCTCTGGCGGCGGCTCGGGGAAGGTCTCGTCGAGGCACTCCTTGTCGAACTCGGCCGTTGCCGCGGCCAACTCCTCCTTGTTCATCTCCCAGTACGGCTTCTTGCGCTTGCAGTTCTTCATGTTCGCTACCTCCGACGCAGGAGATACTTCTCGCGCTCGGTCAATGGGCGCGCGTGGATGATGTACGCTGTACCGTCAGGGTCTACCACAAAGACCACCTGGAGGTAACGCCCTTCGCGCGTCTGGCCCCAAACCCGCCACTTGCCGTCCCCTGCATACGCGGGGTACGGGGCTTGGGCGTGATTCACGACCCACTCGGCCTCCGTTGGGAGGACGCCGTGGTCAGACACGTGCCCGAGGTTCCAGGCGTTCCAGCGGAGCTCCACGGGCCATTCCTGATTTCAATATATATGAAATCCTCTACGATGTCAACACTGGCCGCTCAGTCACTCGACCGGGATGCGGAGCTCGGCAAGGGTTTTGCGGAGCCAGGCGAGGGACTTCTCGATCATCGGGCCGCCATTGCCCTCGCACTCCATCGAGAGCGTGCCCTTGAAGCCGTGGTCGCGGAGCATGGTTAGGCAGGTGCGGATGTTGTCGGCGTTCACCCCGTCGCCGATGGCGCACTGGCTCACCGCGATGCCCGTCTGCTTGCCGCGCACGGCGGCCGCGAGCGAGGGCGAGACGTCCTTTATGTGGGTGTGGCTCACCTTGCCGATGAACCGCTTGAGGAACGCCACGGGGTCCTGCCCGGCGATGAAGGTGTTCCCCGTGTCCATGTTCATCCGCAGCCAGGGGCTGTCGGCGAAGGCGAGCATCTTCTCCATCATATCGGGCCGGGTGGTGAAGTAGCCGTGGACCTCGATGGTGATAATGATCTCGTATGCCTCTGCGATCTCGAGGATGAGGCCGTAGGCGTGCTTCATGAGGTCCATCGCGCGGGCGTCGTCGAGGCCCTCGGGCTTGTGCAGCCCGTCGGTCGTCGCCACGTTCGGGCAGCCGGCCAGCTTGGCCCAGCGGATGGCGTTGTGGACGTAGGGCACGCCGTAGGGCAACCCATCCTTGCCGCTGAGGGGGAAGGCGGCGTCAATCTGCGAGAAGCGGACGCCGTACTTCTCCATCTTGCGCCGCAGCAGCAGGGGGTCCTCGTGGAGCGCCACGTGCGGCTGGTAGCCGAGGCCGTGGATCCAGCTCACGCCGTCAATCACCCCGCACTCGATGCAGTGAACGTCGTTCTTCTGCGCCCACTGGAGGCACTTCTCGAAGCTCCAGTAGGCAGTGTTGAAGGCGTCCGTGTGGAAACCGATCTTCATCCCTTGTCCCTTTCCGAGTTCTTCCCCGGCCTTGCCGGGTTCGCCCATGGGTCCCACGCAGGACGCGGCGAGCCCCGCCGCCCCTGCTCCCAGCGCGGCGCCCAGAAAGCGCCGACGCGACGTGCCATCCGGTTCGTTCATGCAGTCACTCCTTGCTCGTTGCCCTCCGGCAGGCTGAGCTTCTTTCTCACCGCTGCTCGAACGGCCTCGGCAACGGCCATCGAGTCCTCCGCTTCCTGCTTCTCCGCGTGAGTGAACGGGTACCTCACGGCGATGCCAAAGGGTCCAAAGGTGGCCATCCGGCCCCTCCACGAGTCCAGGTCCGGCAGGAGACCGCCATTGAGATCGTGGAGCAGAACCAGGTCATGGGTCTTGGTGAAGGGAATGCAGTTCTCCTCGAGGACGGCCTTCAGGTACTTCTCGGCGCATTGCTGGGCAAGGAAGCAGATGACGTGGTAGACCGGTTCCGCAGTCGCCATCTCGCGCCGTGCCACGGCCAGGTCGCCTTCTGCTTTCCCGACCCACTCAGTTGTCTCTGGCTTCATAGAGAATGACCCCGTTCGTCATGACCTCGGTGGCGAAGTTCCCACGACGCTGATACGACGCAGCTAGGTCACCCGGCCTCATCACGAGGATATCCAGCGGAAACGGGTGCTCAACAGCAGCCGAGATGCGCCCGGCTGTGCGCAGCGGATTCTCGTCTGTCTCCATCACCACCAGCAGGTCCACGTCACTGTCCGGCGTCGGCTCCCCGTAGGCATAGGAGCCGAAGAGGATGACCTTCTGCGGGTGGAACCGCGAGACGATCTGCTCAACGATTGCTCTGATACCATCGAGCGAGACAGCCGCCACGAGCTGGGCCATGCTAGCGCCCCTTTTCCGCCCTACTTGACCACTTCACGATGGCCGAGGGGATGTTGGGGCTTTCGGGGTTGACGATGATGGTCTCCCGCGTGGGGGAGATCACAACGTCCATGTCCTGCAAGGCGATTGCGCCCAGGAGGACGGAGTTGCCGATGACCAATGCCCCTGTGATGGAGTGCCGGTTGTCGAAGCGGATCAGGATGGGGCCGACGTGGGACACGATATGACGCCGTTCGTCCGCAGTGGTGACTTCCCGCTTCTCGAACTCCTCAAGCTGGAGTTGCACGGCGATGTGCTCGGGGATGCAGAGCATCATGGCACCGGTGTCCACAAGTGCTCTGACCGCGATCGGTTTCAGGCGCGGCTTGGTGGGGTTCGACAGCTTGATGTCAGCATAGGTCAGGCCCATTGCAGTTCCTCCTTCCACCCCACAGCATAGCGCCGCGAACAGGGCGTTTCAACCCTGGCCTACTTGGCCACCGGCGGCAGGCCGGCGGCCCAGGCGGTGCCGCGGCGATAGAGCTCGGAGACGCCAGGAAAGTTGAGCGCCTTGGCGTCGTGGCCCAGTGCGCAGTGGAACGAGCGGCCCTTGCCGACCGCCGCCACGAGGGCCATCGGGTAGTCCTTCTTGTCCACCTTCGACGTGGCGATGGCGAGGACCTCGACGGGGGTGTTGCCAGCCAGACAGGTGTAGAGTTCGTCGTCGGTGTCGAACGTTGTCAGCCCCTCGGTGATGGGGTGCTTGACGTCGGTGATGTTGACCTTGAACGGCCCGCGCGGGTCGTGGGCACGCATCTTGGGGTCCCACACGCGGCCCGCGACCTTCACGAAGTCGGGCCACTCGCGGATGGCGCCGCAGCCGAAGTGGACGACGACCACGCCCTTGCCGCCCTCGACGAACTTGAGGAGGTTCTTCCCGCCCTCTACGCCCTTCTCGAGCGGCTTGGGGTTCTGGAAGTGGATGACCACGACATCGTAGTTGTGTAGCTCGTCCGAGGCGAGGAAGTTGGGGTCCTCCACGATGCGGCAGGCCAGGCGCGGGTCCTTCTCAAGCAGGTCGGCGAGCGGGCGCATCGTGGCCTTCCAGTTGTGAGCGCTGTCCACGCCCGTGACGATGAGGACCTTCTTCGCGTCGGGATTGGCCTTCTGTGGCCCGGTGGCGCCTGCTTCGCCGCGCGCGCCTTCGGCCTCGCTTTCGAGGAGCCAGACCTCGCTGACGACGCAGTTAGGCTGGGCCTCGTTGCGGAAGCTGATGCGGACGTTCCCCTTCGCCGTGAGCTCCTGTGGGATGGGGACGACCTTTTCCACGGCGTTTTCGCCCCTTGCGCCCGATGGGAGCTTGGTCTTATCAAGGAGCTTGGTGTTCGCGGCCCAGACGGATTGGGCGCGGGTGTCGTGATCGCAGTCCCACCACGAGAAGCCGAGCTGATAGGACTTCTTTGGGTTCAGGCCACTCGCCTCAAAAGGCACGACATCGCCGGTGAAGAAGCAGGTGCCATAGCGGATGTCGGCTCCCGCCCAGCGGTAGGCCTGGGCATCGCCCACGCGGAGGGTGGGCTTGCCCTTCTCGCCGTCGGCGGAGTCGGGGCCGCAGTTGAGGTAGCAGACGACCTTGAAGCCCTTGGGGGCGCGGGTGGCGACGTCGGCCTTCATCCGGTCGCTACGCTTCTTGTCGTATTCGGGCACGTCGCCCGCGCCGCCGGCTCGCAGCGGCTTGAGGGCCTGGGCGTGAAGGGCCTCCGCCTGCTTCACCACCGCCTCATCTTTGCACTTTGCCAGAAGCGTCTTCATCCCCTCGACGACCGCTTGGCGGTTGCTCTTGAGGAGTTCCTGACCGATTCGGAGCATCGCGGCGGCGGCCTCGGCCCGGACCTCGGCGTCATCGAGGAAGGTCGTGGCCACCTGGAGGGCGCCTGCGTCGGGCGCCTCACCGAGGGTGCCGAGAAGCAGCTTCTTAGAATCGGCGGTCGTGGCGATGGGTCGGATGGCCTCGAGCATCTTCAGGCGGGCCGCCTCGTCCTTCTCCTCGCCCGCGAGGCGGAGGTAGCCGCGAAGGGCCAGGACGCGGTGGACCTGGCTCTCGGCGTCCTTCGCCAGCTTCAACAGGTCGGCGGCGGGCGCCGCGTCGGGCCAGGCGGCGAGGGCGCGGACCGCGGCGTCGCGGACAGGGGGGGCGGCATCGGCGAGGCAGCCGCGGACGGCCGCGAGCGCATCGTCCCCGCCAGTCGCCCCGAGCACGCGGAGCAATGGGGGCTTGGCCTGGGCCGAAGCTGTCTTCAGCGCGGCGATGAGCGGCGCGGTGCGGTCGGTGGGAGTGGCGAGGCGAGCGCCGACGGCGAGGACGGCCTTCTCGATGGCCTGCGTGTCGCCCTTCGAGGCGACGAGGGCCTCGGCGAGCTTCGGATAGCAGTCGGGCGCGCCCACGGCGGCGAGCGCGTCGAAGGCGGCGCGGCGGACCCCCTCGTCCGCATCGGCGGCGGCCCTGAGCAGTGTCGGCGTGGCGTTGGCGGTGCGGCGGGCGGCGATGGCGCGGAGAAGCTCGACACGCACGGCGGCCTCGCCCTCGGCGGCTGCGGCGAGGAGCCGCTCATCGGCGTCCTTCGCTGTGAGGGCGGCGAGAGCCGCCCGCGCGGCCTGCTGCACTAACCCCTTCTCGTTCGCCGCAACTGCCCCGAGGCGGGGGATGAGGGCCGAGTCGCCCAGACTGGCCATCGCGCGGAGCGCGGCGGACCGCACCACGTCGTCCTTCGACTCCATCAGCTTCGCCACGGCGGGCGCGGCGGAGCGGTCGGCCCGCTCGGCCAGGACGCCGAGCAAGAGGGTCTGCCCCTTGGGCTCGAGCTTCTCAAGGCGCTGCACGAGGGCGGCAGTGACCTTTTCGCCGGGCAGCTCCCTCGTGAGCTGCACGGCGGATGCCTGGATGAGCGGGTCGTCGGAGCCGAGGGCGTCGAGGACGAGCGGCGTCGCCTTCTCCTTGCTCACCTTGACGAGGCCCGCCAGGCCTGCGAGGCGCCAGGCGACCGGGCGCTTGGACGCCCAGACCTGCTCGTAGAGCTTCTCTGCATTGGCCGTGTCGCCCGCGGCGGCGAGGAGCTGGGCGCAGCGAAGCTGGGCGTCGTGGAAGGCACCCTCACCCCGGCCCTCTCCCCGGAGGAGAGGGAGATTGGCCAGGGCCGCGGCAGCCTCGGCATTGCCGATCTTGCCCAATGCCTCCACCGCAGCCGCTGCGAGGAGCGGGTCCGAGCTGGTGAGGAACTTGGCAATCGCCGCTGCCGACTTGGCGTCACGGCGAATGCCGAGCGAGTTCACGGCGCCGACGAGCGGCATGCCCTGGAACTTGGCCAGACACGTCCGCAGCGCGGCCAGCGATGCCTCGCCGGGAATCCCCTCCAGCGTGAAGCGGGCCATCTCCGCCATCTTCTCGTCGTCGAGCAGCTTGGCGAGGATGGGCACCTGGGCCTCCGTGCCGACCAGGAGCAGTTGCTGGCAGCACCAGACCTTTGCGGCGTGGGTGGCCGTGGCGTCGGCCAGGACTGCGCCGAGGCGTTCGGCCAGTTGCGCCTTCTTCGGCGCGTCGGTGGCCGCGCGCACTATCTCGAGTTCGAGGAAGTGGAGCGCCCTGTCGGGCTGGCCGTAGTCGTAGGCCGCCACCTGCGCGAATGCCTGGTCGGGGGTGAGGGGCGGCTCGGCGGCCGCGGCGAGCACGGCGCAGGCGACGATGATCAGACAGATCGGACGGATCCGACGGATCGGACGGATCAGATTCATGGCATTGCCTCCAACGAGCAGGGCTGGCTAAAGCGTCCACGGGCTGCGCATCGGCCGGCGCAGGTAGCTGTTCGCCACGTCGTCCCCAACGAAGCGCTCGGCGGTCCAGTCGAAGGTCACTTTGTGGCCGACGCGGGTCGCAATGTCGGCGAGGATGGTGGTCACGGTGGCGCGGAAGCCCGTGTCAACGTCGGCCACGGGGTCGCGGCGGGTCTTGATGCACTCGAAGAAGTTGCCGGCGTGGCCGTGCGACTCGTAGAGATGCGTGTCGGTGGGCTTCAGGGCGAGCCGCAGGAGCGTTTCGGGCTCGGCCTTGATGCCGCCGCGGACGACGTGGACCCAGCCCTGGTCGCCCTCGAAGCGGACGCCGTGGGGCTGGCCGCCATCGTCGGTGAAGAACATCTTCTGGCCGTTCTCGGCGAGCAGGTTCACGCGCCAGGAGTAGGAGCAGTTGCCCATGCCCTGCTCGGGGAAGCGGGCGGTGCCCTCGATCTCGACCTTGCCCGTGTGGAAGGCCGGGGCGCCCCACAGGGCGGAATCAATGTGGTGGACGCCCCACGAGCCTATCCAGCCGATGCAATAGTCGTAGATGAAGTACCAGTTGAAGCTACAGTGCGTGTCGGTGTAGGGCTTCCAGGGGGCGGGGCCGAGCCACATCTCGTAATCGAGGCCGGGCGGGGCCGGCTTCGGCTGAGCGATGGGCAGCCCAGCCGAGCCGCCGGGCACGGCGACCTTGACGGTGTGCACCTTGCCCAGATAGCCGTTGAGCGCCAGCTCGGCGGCGAAGCGGAAATTGCGGTCGGAGCGCTGCTGCGTGCCGAGCTGGTAGACCCGCCCGTGCCGCCGCACCGTCTCGCGCACGGCCTGGCTCTCGTAGAGCGTCAGCGTCATCGCCTTCTCGCAATAGACGTCCTTGCCGTGCCGCATCGCCCAGATGGCGTGGAGGGCGTGCCAGAACTCGGGCGACGCGATGAACACGGCGTCAATATCGTCGCGGGTCACCAGGTCGCGGAAGTCGGCATAGGCATCGCAGCCCTTGTAGGTGCCCTTGCCGATGGCGTCGGCATAGCGGTCGTTCGCCTGCTTCTGACGGGCCTCGCGTTTGGACTTGTAGGGGTCGCAGGCGGCCATCACCTGGAGCGCGTAGTTGCCCACGCATCCGCCGAAGTGCCCGCTGCCCTGTCCCCCCACGCCGATGTGCCCGGTGCGAAGCCTGTCGCTCGGTGCCGCCCGCCCCTCGGCCCCGAGCACCGACCCATGCACAAGATACGGCGCGGCAATCCCCGCCGCCGCGCCCCCAAGAAACCGCCGACGGGTCGAAGCGCAAAGCATGCTCTACCCTTTCCTGTAGTGGGCCTGTCCCAGAAGAATACTCAACGGCGTGGCGCGGCGCAAGAGCCAATGCCCTTGAAGGCCACATAGCCATATGGTAGAATCTGCGCAGAGAGATTGTGGTGAACCGTTTGGAGTGTCGAGATGAAGGCTCTTACAGGGATTGTCGAGAACGGCATGGTGAGGCCATCTCCGCCGGCGCGGCTGCGCAACGGCGAAAAGGTCGTCATGGTGGTCGTAGGCAGGAAGAAAGGCCGACCGGCGGCGCCGCGCGATAGCCGCATCGAGGCCGAAGACGCCGCTTTTGCGAAGGCCTGCCGCCGCAGCATCAACGAGGCCATGCGCGCCGAGGAACGCTGATGCCGCAGCCGTTGCGCCAGGGCGACGTGTGGCTGGTTCACTTCGACGAGGGATGGGAGCGGCCCGCCATCATCGTCTCGCGGCCTGAGCTGAACCGCGGCAATACCGTGCTCGCCGTTCCCTGCACCTCTTCCCTTGTGCCCGAACGTGCCGCATCCCAAAACCATGTGCTCCTACCGAAGGGCACCGCGGGCCTGCCCAAGGACTCCGTGGCCCAAGCACACCTCATCCAGCCCGTCCCGTTGACGCGCCTGCTCTCGCGCATGGGCGCGCTAGCTCCCGAACGCCTCGGCGAAGTCCTCCTCGCCGTGGCCTGGGTGATTGACCTCTTCGATACCGTTGGGACCCGCTGACCTTGGACATGGGTCAGCAGTTGTGGCCCAAAGTGTAGAATGTAGATCTGACCCCCAGGCTCCCAGGCTCTGGAGGAGGAGTTCCGAGTTACGACCTGGCCCGCCCGCTTGACAAAGTGGAAGCCCCGCCATACAATGCCGCTTGTACGGCCCACCTCGGGTTCCGACTGAAGCCGGGCCACCTGCGCAAGAGGAGGTAGCGAAATGACCTCAGTTTCAGTGTACGTGGTAGACAGCCGCCGGCTACGGGCAGTTGTATTCTTGAGCATCTGCACTACGCTCATCCTGCTCACGCTTCAGTCCATGGCGGGGGAGCAGGCTCCAGGAAAACCGGGCACCCAACAGGGCGCGACCTTAGGGGAGCGGCTGCGCCAGATTGACGGCGGCTACCGGGTTCAACTGGAAGATCTGTTACGTGAGGCCAAGATAGCTGATGACAAAGACGCTATCGCTGACATCAGTTCGCGTCTGTCGGCGATTGCCAAGTATGCAAGTGCAGCGCCCCCGAAAAAACTACGGTCATTCACTTTGCAGGGCACCATCCTGAAGGAGGGCGAGTTGCTTGTCAGTCCCGACGGGATTCAGTGGAAGAACGTGTGGTGGGGCGTTGTGGAAGACATGACCTTGAACGGGGTAACATGGGAGCCAAAGTGGAGCGGGGACCGGCGCGGGATCGAGAATGAAACGGAAGTGCTCACGATGGACATTGGGGAGATCGTGGACTGCAAGAGCGACGGGAAGGTTACCTTGAAGAGGATCCCCAGAGGTGCCGGCAAGACCGGCTTCCGGGTTGAGAACCGGGAGCACCCTCACAAAACCACTTTCCGCATCAAGATTACCTACAGGCCCTCAAGAGCGGCGGAACCGGGCGCCAAGTGAGGGCGGCACGCCGTTCTTGAGTGGGCGCACCCCAGTATGCGCCTGCTTGCACCAGGCTCGCGCCTCTATCGGCGCATCCCAGACCCTCCTGACAACAAGCCCTTGAGTCGCGCCGTGCTCGCGCTGGGGTCAGATCTACATTCTACACTTTGGGCGATCTGGCACACTCTTGCCCTTGCTGCAAAGCTCCTGCTTCGGAACCAGCGCAACATGGCTAGGTTGAAGCCTCGGACGCCTTGCAGGCCACGAGCATGATCTCGATCTCGTCGAGGTCGAGGGGGCGGCGGCCCCAGTTGCCGGCGGTGCCGCCCCATAGGTTGAGCACGGTCAGGCCCGCAACGCGGAAGAGGAGGATGAGTTCGGTGGGGAGGAAACCGCGCTCGCGGACGGGGACGGGGGGCAGGCCCGCGCGCGGGGGGACTTCCCAGGATACGACCATCGTCAGGGGGTCGAAGCGGCCCTCGGCAAAGTGGCTGTTCTGGTGCTTACGGAGCATGGCAGCGCCGTTGAGGACGGTGAAGAGTGCCTTGGCGCCTGGCTTGAGGGCGTGGGCGATGTTGCGCAGGATGGCCAGGGGCTGCTCGATCGGGTCGTCCTGTTGGCCGAGGAGGCCGAAGGCGCCTTCGCAGAGGCACAGGGCGGCATCGAACTTGGCGGGGAATGAGAAGCTGGTGGCATCCGCACGCACCCATTCCACGCGCACGCCCGCGCTCCTGGCCGCTTCGGCGGCCCGGGCCAGCATCTCGGCGGAGAGGTCGAGGCCGGTCACGGCGTAGCCACGCCTGGCTAGCTCTATGGCGTGACGGCCCGTCCCGCACCCCACGTCGAGAATCGAGGCGCCGGGGGAGATGCCGAGCTCCTCGATCAGGAATTCCACCTCAGCGACGGTGTTCTTCGTGAACACGTTCTCGTCGTAAACGGGGGCATGCGCGTCGAAAAACTCCTCCCAGGTGCTCCTCGGGGGCAAAGCGAATCACTCCTTCTGTCCCGTTTCTTCTCGTTGCGAAGCTCCCGCTTCGCAACGGGGATTGTGCGGCTCCCGCCGCAAAGGGAGCGAAGCGGGCCTGGCCCGAGCGAAGTCGAGGGCAGCTTCGGTTAGCCGGTTGCGAAGCTGGAGCTTCGCAACCAGAGCAAGCACCCTCACCCGCCCGCCTTCGGCGGGCGACCTCTCCCCAAGGGAGAGGTGGGGGGATACGGGCTGAAGCCCGCGCTACAAGCTCCAGCCGGCGCGGTACTCGCGATGGAGGAGTGGGTTGAGGGCCGGGTCGTTGACGATCCTGCAATTCTGCGGGTCGTACTCGATGGGCTTGCCAGCCAGGGTGGCGACGTGGACCAACTGGACGATTTCGTTGGTGGGGGCGCCGATGTCGAAGTTGGAGAATGCCTTCTCGCCGCCCTTGCAGGCGCGAACCCACTCGGCGTGGTGGCCAATGGAACGCGGGACCTTCGGCTCGTCGCCCTTGTAGTCCTTGAACTGCTCCTGGGGCAGGAGGAAGACATTGGTGTTCCAGGGGCAGGTGGAGAGGAGGGCGGCCTTGGGTCCGCCGACGAGGCAGCCCCACTGGGTCATGGTGTAGCCGCGGAGGACCTCCTTGGGGGGCTTGAGGCCGCCGTTGTACCAGTGGACTTTGAGGGCTGGGCGGCTGCCGCGGGCGGGGAAGTCGAACACGGCCTTGATGTTGCGGGGATAGGTTTCGGGGTTGAGTTCGGATGCCTGGCCTTCGATGCGGATGATGGGCGGCCTCTCGGGCTTGTCGGCGGGGTCGGGGTTCCAGAGGAGGTCGAGGCGCAGGGCCCGGACGGCCATGTTGATGCTGTGGCAGCCCATGTCGCCGCCGCCGCCGCTGCCGAAATCGCGCCAGGTGCGCCACGAGCCTGGGACGTAGCAGGGGTGATAGGGTCGGTAGGGTGCCGGGCCGAGCCAGAGGTCCCAGTCCAGGGTCGGGGGCACCGGCGGGGTATCCTTGGGCCGCTCGCGGGGGCCGTCGCCGTTGGCGAGCCAGAGGTGGCATTCGGTCATGTCGCCGCAGAAGCCGCCCCAGGCCAGCTCGACGGCGCGCCGCAGGCCTTCGGAGGCCGAGCCCTGGTTGCCCATCTGGGTGGCGACCTTGTGCTTGGCGGCGGTGACGCGCATGAGGTGCGATTCGTAGACGGTGCGGGTGAGGGGCTTTTCGCAGAAGACGTGCTTGCCCAGCTTCATGGCGGCGATGGACGCGACGGCGTGCGTGTGGTCGGGCGTGCCCACCACGACGGCGTCAATCTGCGCGTGCATCTCGTCGAGCATCTTGCGGAAGTCCTTGTACGGCTTGGCAGCCGTGAACTTCTTGAAGCTGCCTTCGCCGCGGGCCGAGTCCACGTCGCAGAGGGCCACGACGTTGTTGCCGCCTGCGACCGCGTTGAGGACGCCGCCGCCCTGCCCTCCGACGCCGATGCCTGCGATGTTGAGCTTCTCGTTGGCTTGAGCCGCCGTGGCCGAGCGGCTGTCCTGGAGGATGACGAGGCCGGCGGCCCCGATGGCCGAGGCACCGAGGAATGCGCGACGACTGACGTGCGTTCTCATCTCGGTTCTCCTTGAGGTAGGGTGTGCATACTCGCACACCACTCCTCGTTCCGCGTGCAGGTATGCACGCCCTACCGTGCTTGCGTTCCGCGTGCAGGTATGCACGCCCTACCGTCCTCCCTCGGCCGCTCACTGGCCCTTCACGTCGAAGCAGTAGAGGTTGGTGTCGTAGCGGAGGTAGAGGCGTCCGCCGGCGACGACTGGGTGCGCCCAACTGCGTACATTGCCGGGGCCTTTCACCGTCACCTGGCCCTTGATCTCCATCTTCTCGGGGGAGCAGGTGGCCAAGGCGGCCCGCCCGCCGCCTTCGCCGAAGAGGTAGAGCATGCCGTCGGCGTAGCAGAGCGAGCCCTTGCCCATGCCCTGGGCTTGCCACTTCTTCTCGCCGGTCTTGAGGTCGAGGCAGGCGACGCGGCCGGTGTCGCCGTAGATGTAGCCGTCCTTGACGATGTAGCCGCCGTGGTGGGAGGCGAAGTCGGTGGTCCAGGCGCGCTCGGCGCTGACCTTGCCGCCGTCGGCCTTGAGCTTGAGGCACACCCCGCCCTTGCCGTAGCCGTTGGACCAGAAGACGTGGCCGTCGGCGTAGACGGGCGTGGTGCAGTTGGCGGTGTTGCCGGCGCTCCAGTTGTCGGAGAAGTGGACCTTGCCGTCGCGGGCGTCCACGCCGACGATGCCGCCGTGGGTGCCGTTGACGATGAGGGGTACGCCCTCGAAGGTGAAGGCGATGCAGGAGCCGTATTGCGCGCCGCCGTTGAAGCCTTCGCTGGCCCAGACCTTCTCGCCTGTCGCCTTGTCGAGAGCGACGATGCAGCTCGGGCCGCCGGGGGTGACGATGGCGAGGTTCTTGTAGATGAGGACGGATTCGGAGTAGCTCCAGCCGGGTCGTCGGCCGCCGAACTCCTTCATCTCGCGGGTCCATTTCTTGTCGCCGGTCTTGGCGTCGTAGCAGCCGATGAGGCCGGCGCCGTTGATGATGTAGAGGAGGCCGCCGTCAATGACGGGGGTGGAGCGGGAGCCGTCGGGGCCGCCGCACTTCTCGCCGTGCTCGGCCTGCCACTTCTGCTTGCCTTCGAGGTCGAGGGCGAAGACGACGAGCTTGCCGCCCTTGTCGCCGCTGATGTAGACGGTGCCGCCGGTGACGGCGACGCTGGAGAAGCCGACGCCGATGTCGTTGACCTGCCAGAGCAGCTTCGGGCCGCCGTCGGGCCATTCCTTCAGCAGCCCGGTCTCGAGCGACTTGCCGTCGCGGTTCGGCCCGCGCCAGCCGGGCCAGTCGCCGCCGGCGCTGCCGGCCTGGGCGGCCCCGATCCAGAACGCCCCGAACACCAGTCCACAGAGCACGCTTCGCATTCTCCACTCCTTCCTTCTGCGAACCACCGGCTCTCTCCCTGATCCTCTGCCACTCTCCGCGCGCGTCCCTGGTTCCCCCGCTCCGCGGGCAGGCAAAGCGGCGACTGCGTCACCGCACTCCAAACGGGCATCTCTTCGCGGCGTCACGGCTGGCGCAGTTGGTAGAGGCCGTGGCCGAGGTACTTGAGGTGTCCCTGCTTGACCAGCTCGTCCCAGACGGCTTTGGGGAAGTCGCCTGGCGGTGCGATGCCGACGACGCCCGAGTGTCGGCCGCCGGTCATGGCGCCGTGGCCGCCGAGCTTCGATTCGTCGTCGAGGCGCATGAACTTCAGGCGCTTGCGGAAGGCCTTGAGCGCCGACTTGAGTTGCTGCGGGTCCGGTGGGGCAGGGGGCGGACCTGGTTGGGACATAGCTTACTCCTTTGTGGGCTCGGACGCAAGGGCTCTGAGGATGGCCGGGGCGAGGAGTTCCACCTGCCAGGGCAGCATGGCGCCGCAGGCCAGGATGTCGCTGGCCGAGCGGGGCCTTCGTGCGACGACGGCCTCGAGCGTGGCCCGCGAGGCGAGGAGGGGCGGGGCCAGGCCCAGGTCGGCCGCGATGCGGGCGCACTCGGCCATTAGCGCATCCACCACCCGCTTCGCGCTGTCGGGCCGCCGGCGCAGCCGCGGCGCAAGGCGGGCCTTTGGCCATTCGGGCTCGGGGAGCCGGCGCGCGTGGGCGATTGCCCGTTCCAGGGCGTGGAGCCGGCGGCCCGTGCAGTTGCGCGGCAGCCTGGGGCCGTGGGACAGGTGGGCCGTGGGGTGGGTGGCTGCCCACACGGCCAGGTCCCGAAGCTGGGCGTTGCCGAGCACCATGAACGGCGGTCGGTCGGCGTGCTGGGCCTCGCTCTCGCGCCAGCGCCAGAGCTCGCGGACGAAGGCGAGCTGGTGGCGGGAGAGGCCCCTCAGGCCCTTGATGCGCCAGGCGTTCTCGGGGTCGCGGACGCGGTCGCGCGCCGTGGCCTCGACCATGCGCTCGCAGGATTCGCGGTACCAGTGGTAGCGGCCGAGGCGGCGGACCTCGTCGAGCAGCGCATCGGCGACGGGCGCGAGGTAGCGCACGTCGTCCGCCGCATAGGCCAACTGTGCGAGGGTGAGGGGGCGGCGCGCCCAGTCGGCTCTCCGGCTGGCCTTTGTGAGCGCGACGCCGCAGAAGCGCTGAGCGAGGGCGGCGAGGCCGAACTCCTCGTAGCCAATGACTTGGGCCGCAATCATCGTGTCGTGCACCTCGGCTCCTGGGCGGAAGCCCAGGGAGGCCCGCAGCATGCGCAGATCGTAGTCGGCCCCGTGGAAGAGAAGAGGCTTCGCCGCCAACGCCTCTAGAAACTCCGCCAGGTCAAGCCCCGCCAGCGGGTCCACAATATGCGCCTCCCCGTCAATCGCAAGCTGGATGAGGCACACCTTCTCGTAGTAGCTGTGCAGACTGTCCGCCTCCGTGTCGAGAGCAACGCGGCCGGCACGCGACAGACGCTCGACGAGCCGCGCGAGCGCGGGGGCGGAATCAACGTAACCATGCTCCACGTGGCTCAACGCGTTCCCTTCCCGCCGATACAAGTTGGCACTTGCAGGGGCTCCGTGATCGCATACGTGTGCCAGGGCAGGAGGCGGTACGAGGCCGCGGGCGGCAGGCCCTGGCCCGCCGTGAGGTCGCGGACGTGGCCGGGGAGGGCGGCGTCGCGCTCGGCGAAGTTCCACAGCGTCGCCCGCTTGCTCTCGGCATCGTGCCAGAGGACCCCCAACCCGTCCTCCTGGAGGAATCGCTTGTGCATGTGCGGGAGGTTCTCGTTGTAGTCGGCCAGCACGCGCTTGTGCCGCTCGGTCCAGATGCGGTCAATCCGCACGCCGTTGTAGAACAGGGCGAAGCTGGGCGAGGCCATGTGCGCGAAGAAGCGGTAGAGCGTGCCGACCGACTGTTCGATCTGGATGAGGTCGGTGGTGGGGATGGTGGTGTAGCCGAAGCCGCCCGTGACCTTGTAGCAGGCGAAGAGGTTCTGCGGCTCGGCGTAGGCGGCGGGGCAGCCGTGCTGCGGGCTGCCGAAGGGGCCGAAGCTCTCGATGAGGAAGTGGACGCCGGCGTCCTGGAGTTCCTTGAACGCGGCGAGGAGGCCGCGCCACTGGGTGCTCGGCTTGCCCGTGCGGTAGTTGACGGGCATGAAGCCGAGGTTGTAGAAGCTGTCGTAGAGGTAGCCGTCGAGGCCCGTCTCAGCCTTGATCTTCTTCAGGCAGTCAATCCAGTAGCGGCGGGCGCGCTCGGCGCCCATATCCATGATGCTGAAGACGGCGCCGTAGGCTCCGCCGTACTTGAGCCGGGTGTCTTCCATTCGGACGAACCAGCCCTTGTCGTCGCGCTCGGCAGCGTTCACGGGGCTGGAGAGCGCCTGGTCGTTGTTGGTCCACGCGTTCACGCGGATGCCGTGCTCGCGGCAGTCGGCGATGAACCGCTTCAGGGCGGCCGGCCCGCCCAGGCAGGGGGCCACCTCGTATTCGTGGCCGCAGCACATGTTCCACTGGAAGTCGGGGTGCGGGCAGCGCTCGGTCATGGCCGATTTGTTCAGGTTGTCCACGAACAGAGCCTTGAAGCCCAGGGCGACGGCGGCGGGCAGCAGGTCGCGGCGGTAGGTGTCTATGGTGAAGTTGTGCCAGTAGTTCTGGCACAGCCGCGGCACTAGCGGCTCCTCCTTCAGGCCGAACTCCGCCTGCGCTCGGTTCGCGATCTCATCGAACACCCACGTCCAGACGTTCCTCTGATCCGTGTCCGTCTTGGCGTCAGTGTTGAGGAGAATGCTCTTGGCCGAGGTCTTGACCTTGAGCGTCTGGTCGAAGATATGCTTGTCGAAGGTCTTGAGCTCGGACTTGCCGGGCTCGCGCATCAGGATGCTGCGGATGAGGGCGACGCGCTCGAAGATGCCGAGAAGGGTCTTGCCGCCCTTGCACTGGAAGTCGAATGCCTGGTGGGATGCCCAGCGGGGCAGGTTGTGGGTCATCACGGGGTTCGCTACGGACGCCGCGTCGTCCCAGTGAATCACCCCCTCCGTTGTCCACTTCGTGTCGGCAGCGAAGGTCGCCGTGGGCGCGGAGCAGGAGGACTGGGAGATGGCCGTCGTTCCCTCGATGTTGCCATCAAGCTCCCAACTCGCCATGTCCATGAGGTAGAAGAGCGGGACGTCCTTGCTGTCGTACTCGTAGTGGTAGGAGAAGCCCTCGAAGGAGACACCCTCGAAGGCGTCCCTGGCTGGCTTGAGAACGATGTCGAGGCGTCCTGTGCTCGCCACAACGGGCTTGTCCCAGTCGCCCGTCTCGTGAATCGGGTCGAAGCTGTGGTCGCGCAGCAGCTTGACAGGCAGCGGGCAGAAGGTCGCCGCGGTCTTGATGCGCACGCCGCTTTTCTTCTCCTCGATGCCGAGCAGCTCCAGCCCCGAAAGCTCAAGGCCGGCGAACGTCTGGGCGCAGGGCCGCAAGGGGAGGCGACCTGAGCGAACGACCGTCCTGCCAATGCGCACCTTCCCCAGACCGACCAAGTGTCTGGCCCGGATGAGGATCTCGACCGTGCAGTTGCCTACCTTGACCGCCTTGCGCATATTCCGCTTCCTCCGACTTCGCCGGTTGAAGCGAAGGGCTGAGACGGATACATTACTTGGCGCGTGCCGGCTCGTCAAGTCGCAATGGGCCAAACCGAGGGCGAGGACTGCCTGAAGGCAGGACTCCAAACGAGCGGCCATCCTGGTTCGGAGTTCTGCCTTCAGGCAGTCTTGAATGCGTGCGGAAGGAGTGTGCTGGTGAGAACGCAACCATGTGGCATCGTGGCCGTGGTGGTTGCCGCCATGGCCGCCCAGGCAGGGGGCCTGCCGGAAGCGAAGACCGGCGGCAAGGGGGGCGGGCCAATCAGCGTCCTCTTCGTGATGGGGCCGGGCGGGGCAGGGCAACTGCCCCTCGACCCCGCCGTGGCGAAACGGCTCGACGAATGCGGCTACCTCCACCGCCGCGTGGCCGACACCGAGCCGCTGACGCTCGACTACATCCGCCAATTCAGCGTGGTCGTCCTCGCCGGTCTCTCGGACTTCAATGGCGGCTCCTACTACGCCCCAGGCGGCGTGGTGCTGCTGAACACGGCCGCGAACGTGAAGCTGCTTCAGCAATACGTGGCGGAGGGCGGCGGCCTGGTCGTCGTCCCGCTGATGGCCGAGGCGGGGAGCCAGGTGGCTGCCACCCTCAACGCCGCCCTGGCGCCCTGGAAGATGGAGATCGGCTGGGAAACCGTCCGCGATGACGCGAATGCAATTCCCGGCCCCAAGGTCTACAACGCGCCGTTCGTCTACTCCTGGACTCGCAACATCGCCAAGAGTCCCATCACGGAAGGCGTCCGCGCCCTGGCGTACCCTGGCATCTGCATGCGGTGGGACGACGCCTATTCGACCAATCCGCTTCTGCCGAAAGACCGCGCGTGGAAGCCGCTCGCCTGGGGTGAGAAGACGAGCAAGTGCGTGCGGCTCGGCGACGCCTACAAGTGGGTTGACGGCGATTCAGGGCGGGCGCCCATCCTCGCCGCTGCCCGCGAGGCGGGGAAGGGGCGCGTCGCCGTCGTCGGCCTCGGCGCCTACTACCTGCTGAGCTATGCCTTCGACGAGAAGCGCACCGAGGTCGGCGAGAACTCGACCGGCCCGCTCAACGGCATCGCCTTTGAGCGCGGCGACGGCAAGACGCCGAGCGAGTGGGGCATTCTATTCGACAATCTCCTGCGCTGGACAGCGGAGGCGAGCACGAAGGCCGGCCTGGGCGGAAGTCCCGCACCTTGGGAAACGAAGCTCAAGCCCCGAAGCCTCCCTGATGAGCCAATCCCCGACTTCGCAGTGGTAGATTGGAAAAAGGCCGAGCTTCCGCCCACGTGGGCGCACCACGCCCCCAACATCCACTACTGGCGCGGTTCGCCCTTCTACGACGAGATCCCCGACCCGCTCGTGACCAAGCCGCAGGAGATGAACAAGCTCCTCATCGGCCCGCGCACCCGCTACTCGGAGGGGCGCGGCTCAATCGCCCAGTGGGCGAAGGCGGCCAAGGCGGCGGGCTATCGCGCCATCGTCTTCGCCGAACGCTTCGAGAAGCTCCGGGCCGAGGACTGGCCGAAGATCATGGCCGACTGCGAGCGGAACAGCTCGAAGGACTTCGCCTGCCTCCAGGGGATGGACATCGCGGACGACTATGGCAACCGCTACCTGATCCTCGGCAACACCAACTTCCCGCCAAAGGGCATCCTCACGCCCGACGGCAAGGGGCTTCAGCAGACATCGCGCCTCTCGCTCGGCTTCTCGGGGCACATCGCGGTCGTGCATCGCCTCGGGGGCAACAAGGGGCTGCCGACCGAGCTGTGCCGCCACTTCCAAGGCGTGAGCGTCTACACCTACGCCGATGAGGGCAAAGGCTACGGCCTGGCCGACGACGCCTTCGCCGCCTACCAGTGGCAGCTCTTCAACGCCAGCAACCCCATCCCCATCGTCGTCCACGAGCTCACCGACCCGCGTCAGGTGCCCACGGCCGCGGCCACGGGCTTCCAGCAGATCGTCCCGTCGCAGGACGCCCTCGACGCCATCCGCTACTTCCGCTACGGCCTGGCCCACTTCTTCGAGAACCCGCAGCGCTACTTCATCACCGAGGGGCCGATCATAGACAAGTTCGCCATCTTCAACAAGGACATCGGCAGCCCCGCCTGCAACCGCGACCACTGGCGGGCCATCGTCGGCGCCTCCTCGCCCGACGCGACTATAAAGGAAGCTGTGCTCTACGACCAGGTCACGACGCGCGCCGTCCGCCGCTGGCTGCCGAACAAGCCCAGCTTTGCCGAGTTGGTTGACGGCGACCATGGGCACCAACACCACTTCATGCTCGAGGTTACCGACAGCAAGGGCCGTCAAGCGATCTCGCCCCACCTTCGCACAGTGCCGCGCGGCTACTTCACCCGCTGCGCCGACAGGCAAAACTGGTTCGGCGCCGCCGGCTCCTACACTGGCATCTGGCCCAGCGGCCGCCACGGCATCTGGTACATCCGCCCCCATTTCCCTGCCGGCCCCGAAACCGAGGAGTTCGGCGGCAAACACCCACTGGCCACCATCATGTGGTTCGCCTTTGCCAGCAACGCCGCGACCCTTACCGATTACGTGGTTGACCGACGCTACGTGCGGCCGGTTAGCTACGGCATGGACGCCTGGCGGATCGAGAACACCGAGGAGAGCCTGACTTACAGAGCTAATGCGCGGGTCAGCAAGTGGCATGACATCGTTACGGGCATGGGCAACCCGGAAGGTATGAACCCGGGTCCCATGGCTTTCTTGACCGGCGTGTTCACAGAAACGTGGCTGAAAGCGCCGGCCAAGCCGACCAGCAATGTGTTCCCCGTGATCAACAGTGTAGCAGCCGGAACGGCTTACCGCTTCATCAAGGGCGGGCAGGTTGTGGAGGGGAAGCTTGACGGCAAGGCGGACACACTCGTGGACCTCCCCGCTGGATCGTCACTGGGCGACATCCTGCTTCTGGATCCGCTCACGGTCACAGGCAAGGGCGAGATGGGCTGGAGGGCCGAGCCGGGCAAGGAGATCGGGGCCTGGGCAAGTTGGGGGGGCATCCGATACATGTATGTGCCGCAGGCTTGGCGCCGGTCGCTCGGAGCCGAAGGCCCGACCCCTTGGTCCCTGCGTCTCACCCAAGGCAGGATCGAAAGGGTGCTTGGGACAGTGGATTTGGTGGCAGATCGGTACGGCGTGGTCGGAACCCTTCGGGCCGGCGGCGAGATGAAGCTGCTGCCCCTCGTTGTCGTGGCTCTTGAGGATGAGTGGCCAGCCGCGCTCTGGACGCCTGAAGGTCTGGCCTACTCTTTCTGGAGCGGCCTCGTAAAGCAGACGGCGCTGCCCGGAACAACCTCAGGCCCGCCGTTCCTGGCGAATATTGGCGTCTCTTGGGAGGGCGGCTTCGCCGCCCTGCCGAACACAAAGGACACGCCATTCTACGTGGGCAACACGCTGATGGCCTCCGACAGAGGACTCATGCTCGCCTGGACGCTCTGGACGGCGACGGAGGCGGGGATCGAGGTGCACAACCCGACCTTCAAGACGATCAAGGCGAGGGTGTGGAGCGCCAAGGCCATCCCAGGCAAGTTCGTGGTGGACGTCGAGGTGACGGTTCCCCCCGGCACGACGCAGCGGCTGATGCTGCCAGGGAAGTGAGCATTTCAAGGAGAGACCAATGGCAAAGGAAGGAATCCCGCGCGAAATCCGGAGGCAAGCAGAGGAGATTATCGAGCGTTTCAACAGGGAGGAGATTCAAGATCCCAACCATTGCTACCTGCCGCGGTTCAGAGGTCCGCACCTCTACCTCGACCGACGCGATCACGAGGCCGTCTCGCAGATCGCGCGGCTGACGTTCAAGGGGGAGATTGACAACTGGGGCTTTGCCATCTTCAAGTACAGCTCGATGCGCTACGACCCCCACGAGTGGATGTTCCCTGGCGGGGGTCTTGTTGACGGCACCATCGAGGGCGCGATGCGAGCCGGGCTGGATGCCTATCCGGGCTAGATAGCTGGCCACGATTCCCGGTCGTTGTAGCCACAAGCGTCCCGCTTGTGGAAGCGACGGGAGACCCCAGGCTGGCAAGCGGGACGCTTGCCGCTACAACAGCCCGTTCGCGCCAACGCCCGGATGACCGGGAATCGTGGCGGGCCATCTAGCCAGCGGACGCGGAGCGTCGCGGGAACTGCGTTCAACGCAGCCGCCTCGGTGCCCTGCTCCCGAAGGGAGCGTAGCGGGTTGCCGGCGGCTTCAGCCGCCGGACTCTGGCGCCGTAGCGGCCCGAAGTCCCGAAGGGACGGCAGAAGGAGGCGTGGACCGCCCGGCCAGGGCTTTCTGCCGTCCCTTCGGGACTGGCCTGGAGCGGCCCCCGGTCCGGCGGCTGAAGCCGCCGGCAACCCACTCCGGTCCCTTCGGGACCGCGGAGAGTTTTCTGCCGTCCCTTCGGGACTGGCCTGGAGCGGCCCCCGGTCCGGCGGCTGAAGCCGCCGGCAACCCACTCCGGTCCCTTCGGGACCGCGGAGGGTTTCCTGCCGTCCCTTCGGGACTGGCTTGGGGGGGCCCCTGGCGAAGGGCGCCGGAGGACACCGTGACCGACAACCACAAACAGCCCCTCGCCTTCGCGCTCGCCGTGAACTACGCCGGGATGGTGTGCCTCGCCGTCGCGGTGAACCTGCCGCCGCTGCTGATGACCACTCTCAGCTCGGCAGTCGGGGCCACGCGCGAACAGGCCAAGGAAGGGGGAGCGGCCGCCAACAGCGGGACGCCGGGCGAGGCTGCGGCAGGACAGCCCGAGCGCTCGCTCACCGAGGAGCAGAAGGGGCGGATCAGCGCGGCCATCTTCATCGGGCTGGTGGTCGGCATCGTGCTCACGGGGCCGCTGGCCGACCGGCTGGGAGCGAAGCCGTTCGCCATCGCGGGCAGCCTGCTTGTGGGCGCGGGGCTGGCTGTGCTGGGCTTTGCGCGCAGCTACGCTGCCGTGCTGGGGGCCGCCCTTCTGATGGGCCTGGGGGCGGGGGTGCTGGATATGGTGCTCAGCCCCATCGTGGCCGCGCTCCAGCCCGAGGGCCGGACCTCGGCAATGAACTGGCTGCACTCCTTCTACTCGATTGGGGCGGTCGCCACGGCGCTCGGTGTGTCCGAAGCGCTGGAGCGCGGGATGGGGTGGCGAACGGTCTCGTTCGCGTTGATCCCGCTGTGCGTGCTGGTGGCCGCGGGCTTCGTGGGGATGCGGGTGCCGAGGCTCGTCGCGGACGGCTACGACAGGATGCGCCTGCGGAGGCTGTGCCGCGAGCCTTACTTCCTGGCGGCGCTAGCCGCGATCTTCCTGGTGGGCTGCACGGAGCTGGCGATGGCCCAGTGGCTGCCCGCCTACGCGGAGGAGGGGCTAGGCTTCTCGAAGGTTGCGGGTGGAAGGGCGCTGATGGGCTTCTACGTGGTCATGGCGGGAGGGCGCATCGCGGGGGGCCTTGTCGGGCATCGCGTGCGGGCGACCAGCCTGATGATCGGCTGCTGCGCCCTCGCGGCGTGCCTCTACGCCGTGGCATCATTCGCCCCGTGGCGGGCGGCGGCCCTGGCCGCGTGCGGGGCAATGGGGCTTGCGGTGAGCTGTCTGTGGCCCAGCATGTTGGCAGTGGCGGCGGACAGGTTCCCGCACGGCGGTGCCTCGATGTTCGCCCTGCTGGCGGCCTTCGGGAATGGCGGCGGCATCCTGATGCCGTGGCTGGTCGGCGCGGTCGCCGGGGCGACCTCGATGGCCTGGGGCATGGCCACGGGCATCCTCCCGCCGGTGCTCATGGTCGCCCTGCTCGTGTGGATGGCGCAGCATCACACCAAGCCGAAGACTGGCTAAAGCCAGGACTCCAAACCCGCATTATCCTTGTTCGGAGTCCTGCCTTCAGGCAGTCTTGGCTTCGGGCAAGCACGCCTCACTTTGCCCGCGGCCCCTCGGTAGGGCCGGTGGGGACGACGACCTCGAAGTCCGTGCCCAGGGCGCGCCTCAGCTCATCGAGGTTCTTCAGTCGGCTGTCGGGCGCGATCGAGATCAGCCAGTCGAGACCGTTGTCCGCGCAGAACATCCCGTACTTCTTGAGGCCCTCAAGGATGGCCTTGGGGTGCTTGGAGAAGCCGGAGGTATCGAAGTCCTTGCGGAGGCGCAGCCGCTCGCCCATTCGGGGGAAGTTGGGGCTGGTGTGGCGGCTGGCGTAGTGGGTGGCGGGATAGACGTATTCGCGGCGTGTGCGGGTGAAGGTGACTCGCATGGCGTGCTCGACGATGCCCCGCTCGCATTCCTCGAAGCGGACAGCGGCTGGGAAGATGGGCAGGCCGGCGGCGTCGGCGGAGGTCCAGCCGGCCGGCCGCATCTTGTTCGTCTTGAGGTCGAAGACCGACGACTGTGCGGCCTCCCAGCCAGCGTCCTTCTTGTAGGCCGCGAAGAGCTCGTAGAGCATCCCGTTCACGGGGTCCACCACCAGCACGTGGCGGTCGCCACGGCCCTCGCGTTGGAGCTTCTCGAGTTCGCCGCCGTAGATTGGCCAGCCCTCGACCGGCGCGTTGTCGGGGATGGGCATCGGCAGCTTGTCCGACTCGGCCGGGTAGCCCACGATCTTCACCTCCACCTTCTTCTGGTTCGGCGGGACGATGATGAAGCCCATGTCGAGGTTGTAGTGGAGATATCGCCGCCGGAAGTTGCACGATGCGATGATGTTCCCGGAATTCGGGTGAACCGGCCGCCCCGAGATGTCCTCGTTCCACGGGTTGTCGGGCGGGAAGACCTGGAGCGCCTCCATGATGCGGTCGGCCTCGGGGGTGTTGAACAGCACGGGCTCTGTGATTCCGGGCATCTTGGGCCTCGGGCGCGGAGCGGCTGCGGGGAGCGCCGGCGCGGCGGCGGCGAGCGGCCCGGCCAGACCGCCGGCAATCCGGATGTCCACAGGTGCGTTCCCGATGTTCCCCTGGATGCGGATCTCTCCCTCGCCGCCCGTTGCGGCGCCGAGGAGCGCCGCGGCGAGGATGCCTCCGAGCAGCAGAGCACGGTTCCTGGCCATCGCGGGCCTCCTGAGTAGGCTCCCCGTTCCCTCTTCCACTTCCCCCCTATCCTACCATTCCGCCCGTGAGTTTCAACGGCAGGTTGTCTGGCCGGCAGCGACTCACTATAATGCTCCGGTCGGCGCTGGCACTGTAGCCTGTCGGAGACCAATGGATGATTGATGCGAATGCCTTTCGTGACGTGGACCCCGGGCAGCGGGTGCTGATGGGGCCTGGGCCGAGCGATGTGCCGCCTCGCGTGCTTCAGGCCATGGCCGCCCCGACCATCGGCCACCTCGACCCCCGCTTCCTCGCCCTGATGGATGAGACGCAGGAACTCCTCCGTTACGTGTTCCAGACGGCCAACGAGTTCACCATCCCCGTCTCCGGCACAGGCAGCGCGGGGATGGAGACGTGCTTCGTCAACCTGGTCGAGCCGGGCGACGAGGTGGTGGTCTGTATCAACGGTGTGTTCGGGACGCGAATGGCCGACATCGTGAATCGCCTCGGCGGCAATCTGGTCAAGGTCGAAGCCGAGTGGGGCAGGGCGGTGGCGCCCGAGGCCGTCGAGAAAGCCGTCGCGGGTCGCAAGCCCAAGCTCATCGCAGTCGTCCACGCTGAGACCTCGACGGGCGCCTGCACGCCGCTGGACGACATCGCGTGCATCGCCGCCGACGCGGGGGCGCTGTTCCTGGTGGACACCGTGACCTCGCTGGGCGGCATGCCCGTGGGCGTGGACGCGGTGGGCATTGACGCGGTGTACAGCGGCACGCAGAAGTGCCTTTCGTGCCCGCCTGGCCTCGCGCCGGTCTCGTTCAGCGCCGAGGCCCTCAACGCGCTGGAGAGTCGCAAGGCACCCGTGGTGAGCTGGTATCTCGACATGGGCATGGTGCGCCAGTATTGGGGTGGAGCCCGCAAGTACCACCACACGGCGCCCATCAACATGGTCTACGCCCTCCGAGAGGCGCTCCGCATCATCGCCGAGGAGGGCCTGGAGGCGCGCTGGGCGCGCCACCTCCTGAACCACTGCGCCCTGGTCGCCGGCCTGGAGGCGATGGGCCTCTCGATGCTCGTGCCCGAAGCCGAGCGCCTGCCCATGCTCAACGCCGTCCGCATCCCCGACGGCGCGGACGACAAGAAGGTGCGGGCCGCGCTTCTCGCCGACTTCGGCATCGAGATCGGCGCCGGCCTCGGGCCGCTCGCGGGAAGGGTCTGGCGCGTCGGCCTCATGGGCCACGCCGCCTGCCGCCGAAACGTCACGCTCTTCCTCGCCGCGCTCGAGACCATCCTGAAGGCCGAAGGTGTGAAGGTCAACGCCGGGGGGCTGGAGGCCGCCGCGGCGGTCTACGGGCAGAGGACTGGATGATTGGATGAGTGGATGGGTGGATGAATGTCAGACCAGGCCAAGTCTTCTCATTCATCCAACCATCCACCCATCCATTCATCCCCTTGAGGAAGCACGGTGATCCCGCCTAGCCTACTGGCCGAACTTCGTCGCATCGTGGGTAAGGCCAATGTCCACGCCGGCCCCACCGACGCCGAGGTCTATTCCTACGATGCCTCGCTGGCCATCGGCATCCCCGATGCCATTGTGTTCCCCGCCTCAACCGAGGAGGTCGCCGCGGTCGTGCGGGCGGCCGCCGTGGCGTGCGTGCCTTGCATCCCGCGCGGCTTCGGCACCAACCTGTCGGGCGGAAGCATCGCCCCACGCGGCGGCATCATCGTCGGCCTCACGCGGATGAACCGCATTCTCTCGCTCGAGCCCGAGCGCCGCATCGCCATCGCGCAGCCGGGCGTGACGAATCTGGAGCTTCAGAACGCCCTCGCCCCCCTCGGCTTCTTCTTCGCCCCCGACCCCGCGAGCCAGAAGGCGGCCACCCTCGGCGGCAACGTCGCCGAGAACTCCGGCGGCCCCCATTGCGTCAAGTACGGCGTGATGACCAACCACGTGCTGGGCATGGAGGTCGTCCTGCCCAGCGGCGAGGTGACACACGTCGGCGGCGCCGCCCTCGACCCGCCCGGTTACGACCTCCGCGGCCTGCTCGTCGGCTCCGAGGGCACGCTCGGCATCGCGACGGAGATGACGCTGCGCATCCTGCCGTTGCCCGAGACGGTCATCACCCTGCTCGCCATCTACGAGAGCGTCCAGGCCGCCGCACGCTCGGTCTCGGCCATCATCGCCCACGGCATCGTGCCCGCGACGCTGGAGATGATGGACAACCCGGTCATCCGGGCCGTCGAGGCCAGCTATCCTGCCGGCTACCCGCTCGATGCGGCAGCCGTGCTAATCATTGAGGTCGAGGGGCCGGCGGCGGGGCTCGACGCCCAGGCCGTGCGCATCGAGGAGCTGTGCGCCGCCAATGCCTGCCGCACCATCCGCCGGGCCAGGAACGGCGCCGAGCGCGACCAGCTCTGGGCGGGCCGCCGCGGCGCTTTCGGCGCACTCGCCCGCATCGCCCCAAGCTTCTGGGTGGCCGACTGCACGGTTCCTCGCAACCGCCTGCCCGAGGCCCTGGAGCGAATGGCCGAGATCGCGAGGAAGTCCAACTTCCCCAGCGGCAACGTGCTCCACGCGGGCGACGGCAATCTCCACCCGCTCCTGTTCTTTGACAACCGCGACGCCGGCCAGACCCATCGCGTGCACGAGGCTGGCCGCGAGGTGATGAAAGCCTGCGTCGCCCTCGGCGGCACCATC
>VGYV01000019.1 GCA_016872855.1 Planctomycetota bacterium | reverse complement strand
CGATTGACGAACTTCTCGCAAACGTGCATCGCTTCCTCGAACGGGCTCAACCGTATCCAGGGGCCAGTCCCTCCCTTGCCAAGGCTAACACGCCAACTGCCGCTTAAGGAGTCTCACGTGGCCCCCCGTTCGATCCAGAATCGTGGCGAGTTATTTAGATAGTTTCTGTTGCGGAAAGCCAAGACTGGCTGAAGCCAGGACTCCGAACAGGGGAAGAACCCGTTTGGAGTCCTGCCTTCAGGCAGTCTTCGCCCCAACGAGCCGAATCGCTTGAAGCTGTCTAGGCCCGCGGCTACAATGGCGGCATGGGACGGCGTCGCGAGTTGGCGCAGTACTTCACGCCACAGCCCGTGGCGGCCTTTGCTCTGGATGCTCTCGTGGCCCTCGGCTTCTCGGGGGCGCGGCCCCGCGTCATTGACCCCGCCTGCGGTGAAGGCGTGTTCCTCGCCGAGGCCCTCAGGCGGTTCCCCGGGGCCGAGGTGTGGGGCTGGGACCTGGACGCTGGGCTGGCCGAACGCTGGCGGGCGGCCGGGCTCGGTGGGCATGGGGCCCACATGCTCGTGCAGGACGGGTTGTTGGACGCGCCACTGTGGGGCGTTGGGGCGGGGGAGTTCGACCTGGTGGTGGGCAATCCGCCCTACGGGCTGGGGATGGCGCGGCCGGCGCGGGGGGAGGCCATTGAGGCGTTGTTCGTTCGCCGATTCGTCGAGCTGGCCCGGCGAGGCGGGTGGATCGCGGCCGTTGTGCCGGAGGGCATCGTAGCCAGCGACCGCTCTCATGGCCTGCGTGACTGGCTGCTGGAGCGCGTGGCCCTCCAGGCCGTGGTCGCACTGCCGGAGTCCACATTCGCCGGCTTTGATACCACGGCTCGTACGGCGTTGCTGTTCGCCCGAAAGGGCCGCGGCGGCGCCGACGTGCTCCTGGCCTCTCCCTCGGTCGCTTGCCGGGGGCGGGGCGCGTTGCGGGATTACCTTCGAGATGTCCTCTCAATGATCGAGGCGCAGGGACGCGATGCATCGCCTGATCGTGGTCGGCGGGCCTGAGGGCGGCAAGGTCTTCGACCTGCGGCCCGGCCAATACGTGGTCGGGCGGGCGCCAGGCGTGGACGTTTTGCTTGCCGAGGAGTCGGTCTCGCGCCGCCACGCGCTCATCACGGTGGCCGAGGATGCCGTGACGGTGCTGGACCTCGACAGCCACAACGGCACGCGGGTGAACGGCCAGCTTGTGAAGATGGCGCCGGTGGGGGAGGGGGACGAGTTGCGCTTCGGCAGCATCCACACGATGCTTGAGCGCGTCCCTGCCCCGGCCACGGCCACGGTGTGGGTGGAGCCGCCCGAGGGGGACATTCTGCTTTCCCGCACAGCGGCCTTCGGCGCCCCCCTTGGGGGCGGAAAGCAGAATGTCCCCGTGCCCCTGCCCGAGGATGCGCGCCGCCTGGCCATCCTCTACGAGGTCGGGACCGCCATCGCCGGCACGGTGGAACTGCCCGAGCTGCTCCAGCGCGTTCTGGCCGCCATCTTCGATGCTGTGCCCGCCGAGCGCGGCGCCATCCTGCTGTGGGACGACGTGGAGGGCCAATGGCGCCCGGCGGCGACGCACGCCCGATGCCGTGGCACGGCTGGCTTGCCCAGCCGTGAGTGCTCCGGCGAGCCCACTGCTGGACAAGCCAGCAGTGCCACACCGGCCGTGAGCCGGGCCATCATCGAGAGGGCCTTCGAGGCGCGACGCCCCCTGCTCAGCGGCGACGCGAGCGCGGATGCCCGCTTTGGCGCTTCCGACAGCATCGCCGCCCACGCCATCCGTTCCACCATCTGCTGCCCATTGATGGTGCGGGACGAGCGCGTCGGCGTCCTGCACCTCGACACGGCGCGTGCCACGGACGCCTTCAGCGAGGACGACGTGCGGCTCGTGGGCGCGATTGCCAACCAGGCGGCCATCGCCATCGCCAACGCACGGCTTCACGATGCCCTTCGCCAAGAGAACGTGCAGCTTCGCCGTGCGCTCGGCTCTCGACGCTGCATCGTTGGCACCAGCCCCGCGATGCGCGAGCTGATGAACCTCGTCCAGCGCGTGAGCCAAACCGATGCCACCGTGCTCGTGCGCGGCGAGAGCGGCACAGGCAAGGAGGTGGTCGCCGGCGCCCTGCACGCCCTCGGCCCGCGGCGCGCCAGGCCCTTCGTGTGCGTCAACTGCGCCGCGGTGCCCGAAACGCTTCTGGAAAGCGAGCTGTTCGGCCACGAGAAGGGGGCGTTCACGGGGGCCGTCGAGCGCCGCATCGGCCGCTTCGAGCAAGCCAGCGGCGGCACGGTCTTCCTCGACGAGGTGGCCGAGATGCCGCCCAGCACGCAGGCCAAAGTCCTCCGCGTCCTCCAGGAGCGCGAGTTCCAGCGCGTCGGGGGAAGCCGCTCCATCCGCGTGGACGTGCGGCTGATCGCCTCGACTAACCGCGACCTGGAGGCCGCGCTGGTCTCCGGCGATTTCCGCCAGGACCTCTACTACCGGCTGAAGGTCATCGAGATCATTCTGCCGCCGCTCCGCGAGCGGCGGGAGGACATCGCGCCCTTGTGCGAGCACTTCCTGGGGGAACTGGCGCGCGACATGGGACGCCAGGCCCCCGCCGTGGACGCCGCGGCCCTCCGGCTACTTGAGGGGTATGCCTGGCCGGGAAACGTCCGCGAGCTCCGCAACGTCCTCGAGCGGGCCCTCGTCCTCGGCGTGGGCGAGCGCCTGCTGCCGCGGCACCTGCCGCGCGAGGTCCGGCGGGGCATTGTCGCGCGCGAGGACCTCCCCGACGACCTGGCCCTATCGGCGGCCGAGCGCCGCCACGTCGCCGCAGTGCTGGCCTTCACGAACTGGAACAAGACGCGCGCCGCGTCGCTCCTCCGCATCTCGCGCCCGCGCCTCGACCGCAAGGTGCGCGACTATGGGCTGCGGCCCCCCGCAAGAGGGGGGCGGGGCGAGTAGGCCGGGGCCGGTTGGGCGCGCCCGCCACTTCATGAAGAAAGCCCAGCCGGCTCGCGGCCGGCTGGGCTTCGGGATGGGCGTGGGAGAGGGCTACTTGGGTTTGCCGCGCGGGACGAGCGCCGCCGGGACGAAGAAGATCTCGACGCGGCGGTTCCTCTCCTTCGACGCTTCGCCCGCGATGGGGCAGGCGGCGCCGAAGCTGCGGATGCACATGTTCTCCTCGGGGATGCCTTTCTTCTCGAGGTAGCGGAAGACGGCGAGCGCTCGGTCGGCCGCCAAGCCCATGTTGTCGCCGTAGGCTCGGATGCTGGCCGCGCGCTTGACAGGCGTGCTGTCGGTGTGCCCGTCAATCTGGATGAAGACATCCTGGCCTTTGAACTTGGCGGCGATCTTGTCGAGTGCGGCCTCGCCCTTCTTGCTGACCGTGGTCTTTCCGGTGTCGAAGAGCAACTCCCCCTCGAGGACGAGGCGGCCGTCGCGGACGCTGCCAATGCCGAGCGCGCGGATCTGGTCCTCCCACTTCTTGCGCTCGTCGTCCATTGCCTTCACCGCCTTCTCGGCCTCGGGCTTCGGCGCGGTCGCCTGCTTCTTGTACATCTCGACCTGCCGCGAAGCGTCCTCGAACCGCTTGCGGAACGTGTCCTGAAGGGTGTTCATCTCCTTCTCTTTGTCGTCGAGGAGCTTCTTGAGGCCCTCGTTCTCGGCCTGGACGCCCCTGTACTTGCCGGTCGTTACCAGGCAGCCCGTGGCGAAGAGGGCCAGGGCAGGCAGGAGGGCGAGGGCGGCCAATGTCCTTGTTCTCATAGATGTGTGCCTCCTTTGCTGGCCGGGCTACTTGGTTTCCGTTGCCGGGGCCGGCGCGGGGGCCGGCGCGGGCGCCGGAGCCTCGGGCTTGGGGGCCTCAGGCTTCGGCTCCTCGGCCTTGGGTCCGAGGGCCTCAGGCGGGAAGAACATGATCTCGACCCGGCGGTTCTTGGCCCGCGAGGCATCGTTGGTGTTGGGCAGGCGGGGCCTGTACATGCTGAAGGCCCGCAGGTACATGCGGTTTTCAGTGACGCCGCCTTTGGCCAGGAGGTTGAGGACCGCCTTGGCCCGGAACGCCGCGAGGCCAAAGTTGTCCTCGAACTTCTGCACCGTCTCGCGCCGGGCCACCCGCACGTCGTCCGTGTGGCCGTCAATCTGAAGGAGTTCCACCCCGCCTTTGAACCTGTTGGCGACCTCTTCGAGGACCTTCTTGCCGGCCTCAGAGACCTCGGCGCTCCCGAGGGCGAAGAGCAGCTTGTCAGGCATGATGACCGTGGTGCCCTTGACCTCGATACCTTCGCCCAGGCCCTCGAGGCCCTTGAGCTTCTCTGCCAGTTGCCTGAGGTCCTCGCTGGCCTTCTTGGCCAGGAGGCCGGCGTCCTTGTACTTCTCCTCGTACAAGGCGATGAGCTGGTCCTTCGCCTTGAGCTGGTCGCGGAGGAAGTCAATCCGCGTGTTCGCGTCGGCGAGCTGGCTGTCCTTGGCCGCCAGCTCCCGGATGGCCTCCTCGTACTTGCGCTTGAGCGTGATGTGCGTCCTCCAGGGCACCAGGCAGCCCTGGGAAGCCATCGTGAGCGCGATCAGCGCCACCATGCCCGCCTTCGACAGATAGCCCTTCATTGCGCGCAATGCCTCCTACACGGGGACGTGGTTGGGATGAACAATCGGCGGCCGGCACAGACGCGTGCCGACCCACGGGGAAGACGTCTCGGACTGCACGACTACGGGACGATCGTCTTGTCGCCAACGAGGTCCCAGAAGAAGTTGATGATGGATTTCAAGAACTCCCAGTCGGGCACCTTGCCGCTGGCCAAGCAGTAGAAGAACAGGGAGCCGGGCACGAGGAGGACGAATACGGCCAGCGCGTTCATTGTGGTGTAGAGGGCGGAGGGTTGTTCGCGGACGAAGAGGGCCTCGCCCGTGCCGAAGGCCGACGCCGGGGTCACGCGCCCCGTGCCAGCCGCTCCTGTGCCGACACGGCCCGTGCCCGGCACCCCCTCCGCGCGCAGGGCCTCGAGGTCCTCCGGGCCGGCGGGCACGCCCTCGAAGGGGGCAGTGGCTTCTTCGGTGTCCGTCCCGAGCTCGCCGGGTTCGAGAGAGACCTCTTCGGTCGCCACGTCCTCGGTGGCGGCCTGCGTGTCGTCGTACTGGTCGAGCCCAAGGACCATGGTCGGCACCTCGGTGTCGCCCGTGGTGTCCGACCCGCCGGCGGCCTCGCCGAGGTCGAGGGTTGGCACCTGCGTGTCATCCGTGCCAGTGTCGGGCGGCGTAAGCTCGATGGTAGGGACCTTGGTGGACGGCTCCTGGGCCGGGGGCGGGACCGCGGGCTCAAGCGAGAGCTCGACGTCGCCCGTCCCAACGTCTCCGAGGCCGCGGCCGACGAGGGTCTCGGCCGTGTCGTCGAAGTCCAGCGGCTCGTCGGCCAGGAGGCCGGCGTCATCCGCCGCGGGCGGGGTCACGACTTGCGGGATCGCCGTGTCCTGGTCCGGCGGGACCACCACGGTCCGCTCCGCGTCGCGCTGCTGGCGGAGCGCCTCGATGTCCGTCAGGCGGAACTTGAGCATGTTGCCGTCGCGGAAGGCCCGCAGCTTGCCCTGGGCCACGAGGGCCCGCAACTCCGCTTCCTGGGTCCCGAGCGCCCCGAGGGCCTCTTCGAACGAAAGGTATTCCTTGGCCATGTGCCTCACCTACCTGAGTTCCAGGTCTCGGCAGCGAGCCGGCGCGACGGGTGCCGCACCCGCTCACTCCCCCCCGCGCTTGTACTCCTCCTCCGAGCTGCCCGGCCCCGTCGGGCGCAGGCCGCCCAGGGTGCGCACGCCCCGCAGCGCATACTCGTGCTTTGAGGCGAGCAGAAGGTCCCAGCGGTACAGCCGGCCGGCGAGGAACTCAAACGCGCCGGTCCGAACGTCCGCCATCTTGCCCGGCCCGGGATTATGGAACCCGTAGACCAGGATGACCTCGCGTGTCGTGTCAATCACATACAGCAGGTTCCCATCGGCATACGGGGTGGTGAGGGCGATCACCTTCTCGGTCTGCCCCTCGCTCACCTGCCCGGCCGCCGACGGGGCCTGGCGAACCACTAAGAGCAGCGCCAGGAGGGCTGCGTTCGTGACCAACAACCCGCCGGTCACCCACGCCTGCTTGGACACAGAGGGCTCTCCACGCGCCGCCGCTTGACGTGAACCATCCACCTACATTATAGTTAGGGCGTCAGGCGTTGCAAGTGTTTTTTTCCCACAAAAATGGGGGGCACCGTGCCGCCCGCCGCTTGCTTTCTCTGGACAGGCAGTGGATAATGCGGGGCATTCCTGTGGGCGCAAGTTACCCACAAATCCTGCCGGCCGCTGCGGGCCAGCGCAGTTGCCCGCGGTTTCAAGGGGGCTTCCACAACTTGTCCACAACCTTCCCACAAGGCGCTCATCTCTATGGTGTAAACCCTTGTGGCAGTGGCACTTGCGTCGGCTGGGTCCCCGAGCTGACACCGGGGGGAGCCTTTGGGTGCGGGGCGTTTGGGCGCGCCGCGGCTCCTGTCGCCAAGAGCTCCACGGGTGCGGGGAGCGGATTGCACACGTTACCCACATAGGGGGCAGTTGCCTATGGTGTTCGACACCTTGGTCCGTGGCGGCATTCTCCTCGATGGCACAGGCGGCGAGCCGCTCGGCGCTGATGTGGGCATCCGGGGCGACACCATACAGGCCATCGGCGCGCTCGATGGCGCCGAGGCCGCGCGTGTGCTCGACGCCGCGGGCCTGGCTGTGGCGCCCGGCTTCATTGACATTCACGCACACGGCGACCTCTTTCCCCTCCTCGCCCCCGGGGCCCCGGCGCGGCTTCACGACGGGGTGACCACCGAGGTGCTGGGCAACTGCGGCGAATCGCCCTTCCCTCAAAGCCCGGCGATGCTCGCCGAGCGCGCCGAGAGCTCCGAGCGCCACGGCATCACGGTGGATTGGACGACGCTCGACGACTACGCCCGCCGCCACGACGCGGCCCGCCCCGGCATCAACCGCGCGTGCCTCGTCGGCCACGGCAACATCCGCCAGGCAGTCCTGGGCGAGGCCGACCGCGCGGCGACCGAGGCCGAGCTCGCCGCCATGCGCCGCGAGGTCGAGGCCGCGCTCGACGCCGGCGCCTTCGGCCTCTCCTCGGGGCTCTACTACACCCCAGGCATGTTCGCGCGGCCCGGCGAACTCGACGCGCTCTGCGAGCCGGTCGCGCGCAGAGGCGCCCTCTACGCCTCCCACATCCGCAACGAGGGCGATGCCATCGAGGAGGCCATCGAGGAATTCGTCGCCGTCGCGCGCCACACGGGAGCCCGTTGCCGGCAACGGGCGCTCCGCCTCCAGCTCTCGCACGTGAAGGTCTCGGGCCGAGCCAACTGGGTGAAGGCGGACCGCGTGATCGAGCGCCTGCACGCGGTGCGGGCAGAGGGCATTGACATCGCGTGCGACCGCTATCCCTACATCGCCTCTTCGACAAGCCTCTCCTCGCAAGTGCCCGGCTGGGCGCGCGAGGGCGGCCGGCCGCGCATGCTCGAACGCCTCGCCAACCCCGCCGATCGCGCGCGGATGCTCGAGGCGCTGGCCGCCGACTTCCCGACGGACGACGACTGGCAGGCACTCCGCATCGCCGACCCCGCCTGCGACGAGTGGCGGCGCGCCGAGGGGTGCTCGCTCCACGACCTTGCAGCCCAGGCGGGCAAGCCCCCCGCCGAACTCCTCCTCGACCTGCTCCTCGCCAGCAAGGGACGCGCGAGCATCGTCCACTTCACGATGTGCGAGGATAACCTCGCCAAGTGGCTTCGCCTCCCCTTGGTCGCCATCGGCTCCGACAGCTCGTCGCGCTCGATTGTCGGGCCGACCGCCGTGGGCAAGCCCCACCCCCGCAGCTACGGCACCTGCGCCCGCGTCCTGGGACGCTACGTCCGCGGACTGGGCATCCTCTCGCTGCCCGAGGCAGTGCGGCGCATGACCGGCCTGCCCGCGAGCCGCCTCGGCCTCAAGCGCCGCGGCATCCTGCGAGCCGGCGCCGCCGCCGACATCACGGTCTTCGACCCCGCCACCATCGCCGACCGCGCGACCTACGAGGTCCCCCAGCAGTACTCGGTCGGCGTCCGATTCGTCCTCGTCAACGGCACTCTCGCCATCGAGGACGGAGAGCTGACTGGCAACCGCGCCGGCCGCTTCCTGCGGAGGGGCATCGAATGAGCCAGCCACGCATCGGACTCAACTGCGACCTCACGACCGCCTCGGGCACCGAAATCGCCAAGGTCAACTGGAACTACATCGCCAGCGTCCTCGACGCCGGCGGCCTCCCCCTCCTACTTGTCCCGGTCGAGGAGAGGGGCATCGGCGCCCTGCTCGATGGCCTCGATGGCCTGGTCCTCACCGGCGGGCGCGACTACGATCCCGCGGCCTACGGCGAGCCGCGCCATCCGGCCACACAACTGCTCGACCCGCGCCGCAACGCCTTCGACCTCGCCCTCGCCCGCGCGACGGTTCAGCGGGGCCTGCCCATCCTGGGCATCTGCGGCGGAGCGCAACTCCTCAACATCGCCCTCGGTGGCACACTCATCCAACACGTCCCCGACGCCTTCGGCTCCGCCATCAACCACACCTGGGGGGGCGGCGACGAGCCGTTCCACGACATCGAGGTCGCCGCCCACTCGCGCCTCGCCGGCATCGTGGGCGCAGGCCGCCTCAACGTCAACAGCTCCCACCACCAGGCCGTCGGCAGACTTGGGCAGGGCCTCCGCATCGTCGCCCACGCCCCCGACGGCGTTCCCGAGGCCATCGAGGGCACCGGCGACACCTTCCTCCTCGGCCTCCAGTGGCACCCCGAGCGCCTTCGGACCCGCCCCGACCAGATAGCCCTCTTCCGCGCCCTCGTCGCCCGCGCATCATCATGTGGTGCCAGGCACCACATGAGAGCGTAACGCTCGTGCTGCGAGGATGTTATGGCGTCGCGTGTCATTTCGCATGCCCAGGCCCGTTGCCGGGGCGGGGGCCAACAAGGACGACTTGCGATGCCCTGATGTGCCTGGCACCGCACCCGCCCCGCACCCGCCGCACCCGAGCGGGCGGCGGGGCCGCCGCCATGTTTTGTTTGTTTGGAAATCTACATCAGGAGCCCAGGTGGTCGGCGAGGCGCCGCATCATGAGGACGAAGTAGCCAGTGAAGTCGTCCACGTAGTTGATGGTGACGGCGACGTGGAGGCGCTCGGCGACGGCTGGGCTGGCGATGAGGACCTCCATGGTCTTGCCGCTGGGGTAGGCGGGGGCGCGCTTGCCGCCCGGCTCGAAGAACTCGATGCGGAGGATGGCGCGGTAGGGGCGCTTCTCGGGGTATTGGTTGGCGAAGTGGGCCTGCATCTCGTCGCGGTTGCCGCCGTAGCGGAGGATTTCGCGCTCGATCTGGCCGGCGTCCACCTGCTCGCAGGCGCGCCAGAGGTAGGGGAGCATGAAGTCGATCTCGATGTGGAGGGGGCCGTACCAGCGCTCGCCCACGGCTTCGGCGCGCAGGGGCTCGATGTGGGCGAGGTAGAGGCGGGTCAGCTCGGCGAGCTCGTCGGCGGTGTAGCTGCGGGAGCGGTAGGGGGGGGCCTCGTCCTCGTCCTCTTCCTCGTCGGCGGTCAGCGCGTAGTCGTCGGGCGTCTCCTCGCGTTCGCCGGCGCCTTCCAGGGCGCTCTCGAGTTCGGCCAGCTCGTCGCTGTGCTGGGTGTCGGCGAGCCAGGTGGCCAGGTCGTCGAAGGTGGGGGAGTAGAAGCCGAGCCAGTTGACGATTTCGGGGCTCTGGAGGAAGTGGTAGATGAAGGCCGGGATGTCGGCGGCGGAGCGGAGCATGCGGGGGAAGCGGTACATGGCCTCGATCTGGTCCTGGCCCATGGGGGCGCCGACCTGGTAGTCGAGGCGGTCGTTGGCAAGGAGCAGGGCGCGGAGGAAGAGGTTGTCGTGGTCGAAGTTGGTCTTGAGGGCGCGCTCGACGACGGTGGGGATGCGGCGGGCGATCTCGGCGGCCTCGATGACCTCGAGGGTGATGCCGTGCTGGTCCTTAAGGCGCTGGGCGGCCTTGGGCAGGGCCTCGGCCACGCGGCGCGCGGGGGCGCGGGGGAGCCAGACCTGGCAGTGGACGCGGTTGGGCTCGTAGTCGAGGGCGTTGCCCTCCTTGACGATTTCGACGTAGCGGTTGACGAGCTTCTTGACCAGGGTGTCGGGGCGCATGTCGCGGGGATACCAGTCGAACTTCTCCGGGAAGTCCACGTAGAAGATGCACTGTGCGGCCTCGTTGCGGCCGACGACCTCGATCCAGTATTCCTTGGGGTTGGGCAGTTCGGCGTTGTAGGTCACGCTCTCGCAGCCCTCGACGAGCTGGAGGTGGGCGCCGACCAGGAACATCTCCATCGTGGGCGTCGCGCGCGCCATGTCAGGCTCTCCAGTGGGGCTGGGGTGGAGCTCCCGCGGAACCACCATTATAGGGCGGCTCTTGACCCAGATCAAACGGGTCCGGGGGTTTGTCACCCCTTGCGCCGGGATGTGAATACTTGTAAGAGACTCTTGCTTATGTCGCTGAAACTGCTAAAGTAAAGGTAAGCGCTGCGCGGGAGGCGCGGAGCGGGGCGAGACGGTTTCTGCACCTGGTTTTGTGGAGTGGGCTAGCCACGATGCGCAAGCTCCGTACAGCCTTCCTGACCCTCCTGCTGTCGTGCGCCGCCTGGGCCGGGGAGGGCGGGACCGGGGGCGGGCCGCCGCCTCCGCCCCCGCCGGATGAGCGCGGCTCGATCATCGGGAAGAACCTGTGGGAGACCTTTCTGGCCGGCGGCATCCTGATGTGGCCGATCCTGGCCTCCTCGATCATCGGCCTGGCGTTCATCTTTGAGCGAGCCGTCTCGTTGCGCCAGAGCGTGGTCGTGCCGCCGGGCGTGGGCAAGGCGGTGGTGGACGCGGCGCGGAATGGGGGGGTCGCCGACGCCCAACTGGCGTGCCACGAGAGGCCGTCGGCCCTCAGCCGCGTGCTGGCCGCGGGCCTGGCCGTGGCCGACCGCTCGCGCGAGGAGGTGGAGACGGCGATGGCTGAGGCCGGCGAGCGCGAGCAGTGGCACATGGACCGCTTCAACCGCCCGCTGAGCATCGTGAGCAGCGTGGCGCCGCTCCTGGGCCTCCTCGGCACGGTGCAGGGCATGATCATGGCGTTCGACGTCGTGGCTCAGAAGGGCGCGATGGGCGACCCGCGCCAGCTCGCCGCAGGCGTGGCGACCGCCCTCCTTACCACCTTCGCAGGCCTCACCGTGGCCATCCCCTGCTACTGCTTCTACCACTACTACCGAGACAAGACGGACCGGATGATTGTCCAAATCGAGGACTCGGCGTCGCACCTGGTGGATGCCCTGAAAGGGGCAGCCCCTGCGGCGGCAGGGCAAAGCAGGGGATGAATGGATGAATGGATGGGTGGATGGGTGCCAGGCAATCATCCATTCATCCAACCATCCAATCATCCCCCTGGCTCGATGGCAGTGAAGGGTTTGAGCCGTGCGGATTCATCGCCGTCGTGAGGAGGAGGAAGGGCTGCCGATGACGCCGCTGATCGACGTCGTCTTCCAGCTCCTCCTGTTCTTTCTCACGGCCACGAGCTTCCACAAGATCGAGAAGGACATCAAGGTGGACCCGCCGAAGGCCAGCGAGGGCCGGGCCACCCAGCACGCCCAGCGCGAGATCACCGTCAACGTCCGCAGCGAGGCCGATGGCGGCTTCCTGGTCGTCAACGACAAGATTCAGTCCCTCCAGCAGGTCACTGAGCTGCTGGCCCAGGGCGTGAAGGACAATCCGAACCTGGTCGTGATCATCCGGGGCGACAAGCACGCCTATCACCAGCGGATTGTGGACGTGCTGAACGCCTGCAAGAAGGCGGACGTGAAGCACTACTTCATTGCGACCGCGTTCGAGACGCCGAAAGAGCCATGACGCGTGATGCGTGACGCGTGAAGAAGAGAAGAATGCCTGTGGGCAAGTGGGTTCGGCTGTGGCTTGTTGGGTTGGTGGCTCTGGCCGCGGCTGGAGCGGCAGGGGGGGAGGCGTCGCTCAAGCTGGGCGTGTTGAGGGCGGATGCCCAGGGCGCCGCCCTCGATGTGCTGCTGCGCATCGAGGTGCTGAGCGGCTTGGCCGAGGAACTGGCCCCCGCCGACTTCGCGGTCTACATCGCCCCCGCCGACCTGTCGGCCACTGACGCGGCGGCCGAGCGCTACCGCCTGCGACGCATCTTCCTCAAGCGCTCCGGCAACAGCTACTACCTGGACCTGCGCCAGCTCCCGCCCGACGCGGGAAGCGCGGCGTGCCAGCTTATCGTTCGCATCACGCGCGGCGGCCAGGTGCTCGCCGCGCACCACGTGGCGCGCTTCATCGAGCCAGGGGGGGAGGACCTGGACGTCGCGCTGCTGATTGACGAATCGCTCTCGATGCGGCGGACCGACCGCGAGCGGCTCCGCATCGCCGCGGCCAAGACGTTTGTGGACCTCGCCGCCCGCAGCCCACGCATCGGCCGCATCGGCATCGTCGCCTTCTGCCACGAGGCCCGCACCCTGGCCCCCCTCACCTCGCCCGCCGAAACCGACGCCCTCTACAAGGCCATTGACGAGGTGGCCACCGAGGGGCAGACGGACATGGACGGCGCGCTCAAAGAGGCGGAGGCCCTCCTCGCCAAGTCCCCGAACCCCGCAAAGGCCCTCATCCTGCTCACGGACGGCAAGGACGAGCCCGGCCGCTACGAGGACGCCCACCGCGCCTTCGCCGAGCGCCGCTGGCGCATCTACACCGTCGGTCTCTCCGAGCGCGCCGACGCCGACGTGCTCCAGCGCATCGCTCGCGACACGGGCGGCGAATACCACGAGGCGCCCACCAACGCCGAGCTTCAGGACATCTTCGGCCGCATCTGCCTCACCCTCCAGAAGAAGGTGCCCATCCGCGCCCGCGGCCTCCTGCTCCAAACCAACGTGCCCGCCGAGGACGCGTTGGCCGTGGACGACACGATGTCGTCCCTCACGGTCAGCCTCAACGCCCACGACCCCGACCTGGGCTTCGTCCTCCGCGGTCCGGGCGGCCGGCTCCTCACGCCAGAGCTTCCGAAGGGCGAGCGGTCCGCCGCCTTCGGGCGCAAGGCGAACTACCAGCACTACGACCTCTGGACCCCGCCGCCCGGCCAGTGGACCGCTCGTGTTACATCGCCGCGCCCGGCCCACGTCACGCTAGCCTCGACGGCTGTGACGCCCCTTGTGCTCCGTGCGTTTCCGCTCAAGCCCAGCTACTACCGCGGCGAGCCCATCGAGCTCGCCGTCAGCCTCGCCAATGGCGACATCATCCTCGCCGACGCCAAGGTCGAGGCCCGCGTAGCCCGCCCCTCCGGGGCGGAGGCGGCCAGCCGCGTCGGAGACGCGGGCCACAGCATTGTCCCCCTCCACGACGACGGGCGGCACGGGGACACGGCTGCGAACGACGGCGTCTTCGCCGCCCTCCTCCCCGGCTGCGAGCAGGCCGGGGAGTGCGCCATCCAGGTTGTCGCCTCGGGGACCACCCCCGCCGGCCACCGCTTCGAGCGCGAACTGAACCTGACGGCCACCATCTCCACCGAGGGCTGCTCCAAGCTCTGGGTCTCCCCCGGCCGGCTCGACTTCGGCACCCTCTACAGCGGCGAAGCCGCCGAGAAGACGTTCGACCTGAAGCTCATCTCGCCCCTCCCTGCCCGCGAGGACGTGACATTTTCGATTGCCGATTTCAGATTGCCGATTGAAATCGAAAATCGCAAATCGAAAATCGAAAATCTCGACACGGGCCGCCTCGCGCCGGTCACCATTGCCGTGCGCGTGCCGCCAGGCCAGAAGCCGGGGAGCTACAGCGGCACCATCGAGCTGGCGAGCAAGTACGACAGGCTCTCACTCCCCGTGTCGGCCGAGGTGCGGCAGCCGAAGCTCGTGTTCGATAGGGCAACGCTCGACCTCGGCTCCATCGAGAGCGGCGGCAACGCTGAGGGCGCCTTCACGCTCAAGCTGGAGCCGCGCGGCGCCGTGCCCGCCAAGCTGGCTGCCCCCGCTTCAGGCTTCTCCATCACGCCCAATTCCCTCTCTCTCAGCGAGGCGCCCGCGACCGTTCGTGTCGCTGTAGGCGGGGCGTCTCTGCCCCGCGAAGCAGCAGGCGAGGTGAAGGCGAAGGTGGTCGTCGAGACACCGGTCGGCACCGCTGAGCTGCCAGTCGTCGTGCGCGTGGTGCGGCCGGGCTTCGCCGTGGCGCCTGCCGCCCTCGACTTCGGCGAAGTGAGCCCCGGCCAGGTGGTCGAGCGCCAGCTCACGTTGAGCGTGGTGGGCCTGACGCCGCGCGAGGCCGCCCTCAGCGCCACGCCGTTGGCAGGCCCCCAAGGCGTTGCGGCGCTGGCGTTGGACCCTCTGGAGGCCGTCAACGTCAAGCCGGAGGAGCCGGCGGCTGTCCCCGTCCGCCTCCGCGTGCCGCCGGCCCAGCCGCCAGGCGTCTATCGCGGGGAGTTGGTTGCCAAGACGCCACTCGGCGAGCGCAAGGTGGCCTGCACCGCGACGGTCGGCGCGGCCAACACCTTTGAGGTCGCGGCGGCACTCGACTTCGACAAGGTGGCCATCGGCACGAGCAAGGAGCTGCGAGTCGAGGTCGCCTCGCTCGTGGATGCGGAGCAGCGTGTTGAGCTTGGCCTGCCGCCGAAAGCGGCGGACTGGGGGCTGGCTGCCGAGCCGACGTGGCTCACGCTCCCGCCGCGCGGGAAGGCGGCCGTCACATTCCGCCTCACGGCGGCGGAGGCCGCGAAGCCCGGCCCGCGGAACGCGACGGTCGCTTTCCGCGGTCCGTCGCGGGGCGCATCGCTTGAGGCCCGCGCGCTCCTCTTCCGCCCGCCACACCAGTCCATCGCCTTCGAGCCTGCCGAGATTGATCTCGGCCGCCTCCAGGCCGGAATCGCCGAACGTCTCAGCGTGCAACTCAAGTCGCTTGTGGACGAGCCGCAGGCCGTGGCCATTGAGGGGGTTGACGCGCCAGCAGAAGTGGTCGCGGTCGGTATCGAGCCGCGCGAGTTCACTGTTCCCGCCTCGGGGTCGCAGGCCCTCGCTCTCACCCTGTCGCCGGCGGCCGGCCCCGACGAGGAGCCGTTCGAGGCGGTCGTGACGGCGCGGGGGCGCTCGCTGCCCGCCTCGCTGCGGATTCGGGGCGTCGTGTTCAGCCCGCCGCGGAAGACGTTCGAGGTTCCCGCGCCGGTGCTCGACTTCGGGGTGATGTCGCCAGGCCAGCGTGCCGAGCTGGCTCTGGCCATCGAATCGGTGTATCGCCGCGAGCAGCGGGTGTCGCTGGCCAACGCGCCGACGGCTCCCGGCCTCACCCTGGTGGCGGAGCGGCAGGGCGCCGTGCTGCTGCCGGGCGTGACGCATCCCATCGGCATCGAGCTGGCTGTCGCCCCCGACGCCGCGCCGGGCGAGCGGCGCCTGGCCTGGGAGGTCCGCGGCCCGGGCGACCCCGCGTCGTTCGAGGTGCGGGTCGAGGTCGTCCAGCCCCAGGCCCCAGCGTTCGGCCACAGCATCGCGACGACGAAGCCCGGGGGGATCGGCTGGCTCGAAGGCGCGCTCCTCTTCCTCCTGTTGCTCGTGCTCCTCGCCATCCTGGTCGGCACGTATCTCCTGGCCCGGCGGCTCCTCCGCTCGCCGCGGGTGCCGCGGATGGCCCGGTTCTTCGCCTTCTCCGCGCTTCTCCACGTCGCGGCGCTGTTCATCACGCTCGACATCTTCCTCGCCGAGAAGGTGCGGAAGCGCGAGCTGGGCCAGCTCTTCCGCGTGGGGGTGAAGGCGGTCGCGGCCGGCGGCTTCACCAGCCAGCAGGCGAGCGCGGCGGACGAGGTTCGCGCCCAGGCCGAACGCGAGCGGCGCCTCGACGCCGAGCGCCGCCAGCAGGAGGCCGCACGCCTGGCCCGCGAGATGCTTGAGAGCGAGCGGCGCAAGCTCGACCCCACACTCGCCCGCCTCGACAAGCCGAAGGCCGAGGAGAAGGTCGCCCTGGCCCCTCGCGAGCCCGAGGCCAAGAAGGTGACGGTCGAGGACATCGCCGAGGTGGTCGAGGAGTTGCGCGAGGCATCGCGGGCGAAGGAGGCCCGAAAGCCCGACGCGCGCGACGCGGCTCCCGTCAGCCCTGAACGGATCGCCGCGCTGCGCGAGCTGAACCGCGAGCAGCTCGAGAGCATCGTGCGGGAGGCGATGAAGCCCAAGGCCGCTGTGGCGGAGAGAGCCCCCTCGGCGCCTGAGGCCCCGGCCCTTGCGGAGGCCAGGCCATCTGACAAAGTGACCCTTGCCGTCGAAGAGGTCCTGCCTGCGATGGATGCCCTGAAGGGGGAGCTTAGTCGCTCCGAGGGCGCCGCCAGGCCATCCGCTGCCCCGGCCGCGGGGGACGTGGAGGCCCAGCGCGCCACCCAAGGCCCCGTCGCCGAGCGCGGCAGCCGCTCAGGCGAGCGCGCCGCCCGAGGCGAAACGCCTCGGGCGATTCCAGATTCCAGATTCCAGATTCCAGACCGAGGAGACCCGGGCGTCGGCCTGCCTGGAATCGGCAGTCGGCAGTCAGCAATCAGCAATCCCCGATCCGCCCCCGTCTCCCTCGACACGCCTGTGGAGGTGGTTGCGCCGGCCGAGGGCGTCGGCCAGCGCGTGCCGGAGGCGGCCGGCATCGCCCCACGGCAGGTCACGGCGTCGCGGCCCGGCAGTGAAGCCTCGATTGAGCGAGGGACGATGGGCGGCGAGCGGGTCGCGCGGGGCGAGACGCCCCGCGCCATCCCAGATTCCAGATTCCAGATTCCAGATAGAGGGGAGCCGGCTGGCGGCCTGCCTCAGATCAGCAGGCCGCAATCGGCCGTCAGCGGCCCGCGACACGCTCCCATCGCGGTCGGCACGCCGGACGAGCAGCCGGCTGTAGACCCGCTGGTCGAGCTGCCCGGCACGCCCCAGGACGGCCGCGGCAGGCCCGAGCCAGTGGCCGTGAGCGTGGCTCGTGCCCAGGCATCGGGTGGCGGCGCCGTGAGGCGCGCGACGGCTCCCGCCGCAGCCGGGCTGCGGGGCGACGAGCCGAAGGCAGCGCCTGCCGAACGCCCCACGCTCACTGGCTCCGGGCTGCCCATGCGAGGGCCTGCGGCGGGGCGGCCGGGCACGAAGGTCGCCCCGAAGCTCGACGACCTCGAGCTGGCCGAAGGCCCCCTCGTCGCCGCACGCCAGTCGGCGCCGCGCGGCGCGAGCGAGGTCAGCCCCCAACCCGTCGTCGCCCTCTGGCGGCCCCAATCCCGCGGCGACGAAGGCGGCCACGTGGCGACGGCGGCTGCGGGCGGTGTCCAGCTCGCGCCGCGCGGCGGCGCGGTCGAGCGGCCCGCCGCCGACCAGTCCATAGGCCACGCCCCCGCCGTCGCCCCTCAACGCGCCCCCCGGGCCACGGCGCCTGTGGGCGATGTTCGCATCGAGGAGCAGATCGAGACAGCCCCAAGGGCCTCAGCGGGCGGCGAGCGGGCAGGCGCACCCGTCGGGCCAGGGTCCGTGGCCCCGCGGCGTGAAGTCTCGGTGGTCAGCGCGGAGCGGGGCGAACTCGCCGCCGCGCGCGTCGCGCTCGACGCGCCAAGGGCAGGGGAGGGTGGACAGAGGCCAGTGGACATCGGACAGAGGGCAGAGGAGGGCACACGAACCCTTCCGGCATCATCCCCCCGCCCAGGCGGCCCGCAGGCATTGCCTACCACTGAAGCTCGTCCCCAGGAGTCGGTGGAGATCGGCGAGCGCGTGGCCGCGGCCGAGGCCGGCCCCAAGCCGCTCGGCCCCAGCGATACCGGCTTGGAGCGGCCCGCCCCCGCTCCAGTCACCCGTCACGCGTCACGCGTCACTCCCCCCGCCTCGCCAAGCCGCCTCTCGCCGCGCTCGGCAGACCTTGCTCTAGCGCGCAGCAGCGCCCCCTCGCGCCTCCTCCTGCCCGCGCTGGCGGCGCGGGGCGGCGATGCGGGCGCCCTCGTGGGCGACGCCGCGGGCACGGCACGCAACATCGTCCTCACCACCATCAAGTACGGCGGCGGGGAGGCCGACTGGGATGCCCACCGCACCGCCATGCCCTTCCTCGCCTGGCAGCTCCGCGAACGAGTCGGCTTCAACCTCGAAACCGACGTCCAGGACGTCCCCCTCGCCAGCGACAAGGTCATGAACTCCCCCTGGGTCTTCATGACCGGCCACAAGGACTTCCGCCTGAGCGATGCCGAGGTGGCCAGCCTCCGCCGCTACCTCCTCGGCGGCGGAACCCTCTGGGCCGAGGACTGCACGCACGAGGACGACCCGACCTGGGACCGCGCGTTCCGTCGCGAAATCGCCCGCGTCCTTGCCCCCGCCGACGGCCATCGCCTCCGCAAGGTCACCAAGGACGACGACCATCCGCTCTTCCGCTCCTGCTTCGACCTGAGCCAGGGCTATAAGGGCTACTTCCCGCCCCCCGGCGACAAGTTCCGCCAGAGCTACCTCGAAGGCATCGAGCTCGACGGCCGCCTCGCCGTCATCTACTCCCGCAACGACTACGGCTGCGGCCTCGAGATCAAGCCCGACACCCATCCCGGCAAGGTCTCCCTCTCCAGCCTCTCGCCCGCCGAGATGCAGGAATCCTCCTTCCTCATGGCCAGCAACATCATCGTCTACGTCCTCACGGGCGGCCGTGGCGTGGCCGACCAGGGGCTGGCCGGCCGCGCCGCCGCGTCGCTCCGCAAGCACCTCGAGGCCAAGGCCGCCGAGCGCGACCCCTACGAGAAGGCCCCCGCGACGGTCTTCGAGAGCTTCGCCGACGACCGCTGGCTCGTCGAAACCGAGTGGCAGGGCGCCGCCCCCGCCAACCTGCGCTTCCTGCGCCGCGCCGACCCCGACGCCGAGGGCAAGCGCCTCGCCGTCAGCTTCCAGCTCCGCAAGGGCGACGCCAAGGCTGTCCTCGTCCGCGACCTGCCGCAGGAGACCGACCTGAGCGCCCAGGGCCGCTGCTATCTCGACATCGAGAGCCGCCTTGAGGGCGGCGCACGACTCGCCGTCGCCCTCATCACCATGCCCGACTGGAAGTACTTCGAGAGCCGCCCCGCCTTCATCAAGCCAGGCCGCCAGCGCGTCCACTTCGACCTCGACGCCCCGACCTGGAAGACGGGCGAGCCCGTGCCCGAGGGCGAGAGCGAATACCTCCGCAAGCCCGCCAACCTCCAGGCCGTCCGACGCTTCGTCGTCCTCCTCTACCCCGTCCAGACCTCGGGCACCATCATCCTCGACCAGATCGAGTTCCGCGCCAAGCCGTAGCGGCAAGCGTCCCGCTTGGCGGCCGCAACCGGGGCACGCGTCTAGCCGGAGGAGGTTCTTCCCCCTCCCCCTTGGGGGGAGGGCCGGGGTGAGGGTGCCTTCCGCGAGGTTGGCGGGGGCACAAGCACCCTCACCCCAACCCTCTCCCCGAGGGAGAGGGGGGAAGCGCGAGCCTGGCCAAACAGGCGGCCACCGGGGCGGTTGCGGCTACGGAGCCGCCAAGACGCTGTTGACAGGGGCGGGTGCCGGGATAGAATACCGGAATCGCAGATTCCGCATTCCAGATTCCACATTGGCGCCAGGCCGGCGGACGCTTCAATGCCCAATCCGTACTCCGCATTCCGCATTCCGCACTCTTGCCGGCTCGCCGCTCGGCGCTCGCCGCTCGTGGCTGGGCTGCTGCTCCTGGCGCTTGCCGGCTGCGTGCCCCCGCCGCTCAAGCCGCCCGAGCCCGTCACGGTCCGCCCCATCGAGCGGTCAGTGACCGTGTGGCCCACGGTGCAGGTGGACGCGGTGCCTGGCGACTTCGCGCCGCCCTGGCCCGCACGGCCAGGCGAGGCCGTCGAGCTCTGGCAGGTGGACCTGCTGGACGTGGACCGCCCCGACCTGCTGGCCTGGCTGGAGTCGTGGCAGCCGCGCCGAGAGCGTCTGGCACGGCCCATGCCGGTCCAGGCCGCCTCAGGCCGCCTGCGGCTCGACGAGTGGGGGGCATTCGTCCTCCGCTCACTGCGCGGGGGCGAGACGCATCTCGCCCTCGTCCTCGCCTCCCGCATCCGCGCGGCGCTCACGCTCGCCGACAACGACTGCGAGGTCCTCTGTGCCGACGCCCAGACCGGCCAGCCGGTGCGCGGCGCATACGTCCACCTCGTCTACCGCACCGAGCGCCTGGGCCGCGAGCGCGTGCTGACGGCCACGGGCTCGACCGATGCGGACGGCCGCTGGCACGCCTCGCTGGTCCGCGACCGCTTTGCCCCCTCGGTGCTCGCCGCCGCCGTGGCCTGCAAGGGCGGCGAGTACGCCGTCGCCACCGAGCGGCGGGCGCTCGACCACTCGGACGCCGAGGGCCATCTGGCCCTCCGCGTGCGCAACCCCGTGTGCCGGCCCGGCCAGGCCGCCGAGCTGTCGGGCGTGCTCCAATCCCGCTCGGGGCCGCGCCTGGCCCCCTGGCGCGACGCCGAGCTGCGGCTGCTCCTCCTCGACCCCTCGGGGTCCGTGGCCGGCACGGCGCGGGCGCGCACCGACGAGGCCGGGTCGTTCGCCGCCGCCTTCGGGCTGCCGAAGGACGCGCCGACCGGCCCCTACGCAGTCGTGGCCACGGTCGAGGGCGCCCCGCGGTTCGGCCCGCGGCGGCTCGACGCCTTCTCGGTCGCCACGCCCACGCCCATGCCCTTCCGCCTGAGGCTCGCCCTCAGCCGCGCCGTCGTGGCGCCAGGCGACACACTCGAGGTGAAGATCGAAGCCGAACGCGCCGACGGCACGCCCATCCCCAACGCGCGCGTCCGCATCCTCTCCTGGGGCTACCCAGTGTCCCTGGAGGGCGTGGGACACTGGGCGAGCGATGGCGAGCCGGTGGACCCTGCCCGCCTGGCCGTCCTGCCCCTTCAGCTTCCCCCTGTGGGCGGGGCGTCTCTGCCCCGCGCGGGGCACGGAGGCCCCGCCCACACGGATGCCCAGGGCCGCCTCGTCCTCCGCTGGCAGCCGAGCCGCGCCGAGCTGCCGCAGGAGGACCTGCTGTGCGGCGTCCACGTGGAGGCCCTGGCCCCCGACCTGGGGGCGGCCGAGCAGACCGCTGAGTTCGTGCTCCTGCGGCCCGCGCCGCCCGTGAGCTTCGCGGCCAGCGGCCGCTTCTTCAAGCCGTCCGAACCCATCGAGCTCTCCCTCACCAGCCCCCTGCCGCCCCCCGAGCAGGCGAAGACGCTCGCCGTGTGCAGCGTGACGAACGAGGACCGCAGCGGCACCGCCCACACGCGGGAGGTCGTCCGCGCCCCCGTCGCTTGGCTGGTGAGCCAGAGCCTGAAGACCACGGCCACCAGCCCCGGGCGCTACACCTTCGCCGTCGAGGCCGCCGGCGTCACATCCTCCCTCTCCGTGTGGGTGGTGGAGGAGGGGCAGGACGCCTTCTGGAGCGGCGCGGGTGGTCCGCTGCTGGTCCCCGAGCGGCCGTGGGTGCGGCGTGGGGAGGGCTTGCAGGCGGTCATCGCCGCGCCGGGCCGCGGCGCGCCCCTGGCCATGACGCTTCGCTCTGGCCAGTCGGTCGCGCGGCGCACGGTGTCGCTTCAGACGGGCGCCCGCGGCCTGCGCCTCGAGGCCGGGCCGCGCGACGAGGACCCGCTTGAAGTCTCGCTCGTCCAGATCGCGGGGGGCCAGGGGCGGAGCGGGCGGGCGAGCCTGGGCATCGAGCCGGGCGGCCGCGCCCTCGACGTCCGCTCCCGCCTCCTGTGGGTTCGCCAGGGCGAGTGGTCGGGCCGAGGCTACGCCCTCTCCACACGCGACCCCCTCGGCGGCCCCGCCCAGTCGGTCGTCCGCCTCGAGCTGGTGCGCCCCACATTCGATGCCACGCCGCCGGCCGCGGTGCACCGCAAGGCGCTGCACTGGCACGCGGGCAAGGCGACGAGCCCCGGCGGCGAGATCGAGGTCGGCTTCCACGAGTCGCTCCTCGACAGCGCGAGCACGCTCTTCGTGGACGCCGTGGCACGTGACGGGCGGCGCGGCACGCTGCTCACCGCGCTCCGCACGCCTGCCCACATCCCCGACCTCAAGCCGGGGGAGGAGTGGGGACCCCGTGCCCGCCTGGCCGCGCTCGCTCGGCACGGGCTGGACACCCCACTCGCGCAGTGGCTGGCGGCGCGGCTGGTCGCCCGCCACGGCGAGCTGGCGGGCGAGCTGCCCGGCCTTCTCGCCGCGGCGGCGGGGGACGAGGCGGCCGCGGCAATCGTCCGAATCGCCGTCGAGCACCCAGCCGTCGCCGAGGCGGCGGCCGAGGCGGCGCTCAAGCGCGGCGGCGACGTCGCCCAGGCGGCCCTGACGCTTGCCGCGCCGCGGCTGCCGGCATTGCAGGGCCTCTTCGAGCGCACACTCACCAGCGACCCGAACCCGCTTGTGCGTGCGGCGGCGGCGCGGGGCCTCGGCCGCGCCCTGCCGGCCAGCCAGCGCGCTCTAGTGGATGCCCTCGGCTGCGACAGCGACCCCATCGTTCGGGCGGCTGCGGCCGCCGCGCTCGGCCAGGGCGGGCAGGAGGCGGTCCCGTCCCTTGCCGACGCGGCGCGGGCCGACGGCGCGAGCGCCGTGCGCCTGGCCGCCGTCGCGGCGCTGGAGCAAGCGGGCGGGGTGGCCGCGGCGACCGTGCTCCTCGGCCTGGTGGGCGACCCCAACGACGAGGTCGCCGTGGCCGCGTTGCGGGCGCTCGACGGCCTGGGCTACCGCGGCGCCGACGAGCGCCTCGCCCGCGTCGTCGAGGCCGGCTCGTCCGACGCGCGCGTCGCCGCGGCCCGCCTCATCGCGCGAAGCGAGGCGCCGGGGGCCGTGGCGGGACTGGTCGCCGCCGTCCGCTCCGCGCCCACGGCCGCGCTGCTCCGCGCCGTGGAGCCCGTGCGCTCGCGGGCCATGCAGGCCGCGGTAGCCCGCTGCCTCTGGCACGACGACCCCGACGTCCGCCTTGCTGCCGCCGAGCACCTGGCCGCCATGCAGGACGAGCGCGCCCCGGCGGCGCTCCGCAAGTTCCTCGAGCCCGACGCCCCCGCGGCCCTGGCCGACCGAGCTGCTGCCGCACTCCTCGCCCTTCGCGACACCGCGGCGGCGCCCAGGCTCGTCGCGCTCCTCGATGGCGGCCGCCTCACCCCCGCCACCCGCCGGGCGCTCGTCGAGGCCGCCGGCAAGCTGGGCCTCCAGGAGGCAGGCCCCGCCCTCGTCGCCATCCTCTGGCGCGGCCTCACCCAGCCCGGCCTCCTCCGCCAGCCGGAGGAGCGGCAGCTCTGGCTCGCCGCCCTCGACGCCGCGGCCAGCGTCGGCCCCATCTGGACGCCGCTCATCGAGGAAGCCGTCGGCCCCGTCCCTTCCGCCTGCCCTTACTCGGCGGCGTTGGCCGCGCTGCGGAGCCAGGGGCTGGCGGCCTTCGTGGCCGAGCTATGGCGCTCGCCCCTGCCCGACGACCTGCGGCGGCAGAGCGTGTTCCCCTTCGCCCGCCTGCGCGGGGCGGCCGGCGTGCCGCAACTGCTCGAGTTGCTCGAATCGCCCCTCCTCCAGGGGCCGGCCATCCAGGCGTTGGCCGAGGCCGGCGCGGCGGATGGCCTGGCGACCGCGCTGCGAAGCCTGTCACCCGTCACCCGCTCGGCCGCGGCCGCCGCCCTCGGCGCCGCGGGCGAGGCACGAACCGTGCCCAGCCTCCAGCCGCTCCTTGCGGACGCCGACCCCTTCGTGCGCTGCGAGGCGGCCCACGCCCTCGCCGCCATCACACGCCAGGCCGTCGCCTACACCGATTGCCTTGGGGAACCCCGCCAGGCAAGCCCGTAGGGACAGGCGGCTCGCCTGTCGTCGTGCCGTAGGGACAGGCGGCTCGCCCGTCCCACTCTTCGACACGCGAGCCGCGTGTCGCTACGACTTCTGGCCGTACCACGAGTGGTAGCGCCCCCACCACTTGGCGATTTCCTCGGGCGGCAGGGGCTTGGGCATGGGCAGGCCCAAGGCTGCGCGCATCGTGAGGGCGTAGTACATCGTCCGCGCCGAATCCTCGCACATTATCGCCGCCTTCACCGCCTTCTCGGGGCTTTCGGCGAACGTGAAGACCCCGTGGCTGGCGCAGAGCACGGCCGGCGCCCGCGTCATCGCCTTGAGTATCGAAGCCCCGATGTTCTCCGCCTCGTTCGACGCATAGGGCGCGCACGGTATCTCGCCCCCGAACTCGTCGGCCATCCCCGTCATGCAGCACGGGATCGAAAGCCCCAGCACGGCGAAGGCCGTGGCGTGCGCCGAATGCGTGTGCACCACGCCCATCAGCTCGGGCTTGTGCGTGTACAGGTACAGGTGGTTCGGCAGGTCCACCGAGGGATTCAGCTTGCCCTCGACCACCTTGCCGTCCAAATCGGTGACGACCATTGTCTCAGGCGTCATCTGGTCGAAGGAGAGCCCCGAAGGCTTGATCACCACGAACTGCGGCTGAGCGGGCAGCCGGCCCGACACGTTTCCGCTCGTGCTCGTCACCAGCCTCTCGGCGGGCAGAACCTTGTTGAGCCCGCACACCCGCTTCTTCAGGGCCTCAAGCATCTCAGACTCCAGAGTAGCCACGAATTGACACGAATCGCCACGAACAAGAAGCGGCTCGGGTTTGTGGAAACATGCGAAACGGACAAAGCGCTAGCGCACGATGCGTCTGGTCTCCAGGCCAGTCGGGGCAAAGTTGATGATGATGGCCAGCCGAAGGCGAATCGCGGCGAGGTAGTGCAGGGCCTGCGCCACGTGGTCGTCCACAATCGCTCTGGCAGCCTTCAGCTCGAGGACGATCTTCCCATCAACCAGCACGTCGAGCCTGTGCTCCCCGACCAATTGCCCGTGGTAGTAGACAGGAAGTGGCTTCTCCTCCTTAGCGGCTATGCCGCGCTCTTGGAACTCGATCATCAGCGAGCGGCGATATATGGCCTCAAGGAAACCGTGCCCGAACTCATTGTAGACGGCCATTGCCGCTCCCACAACCGAGTACGACAGGTCCTTGTAAAGGATCTCTTTGCTGTCCTCCATGTCCTGTCCTCCTTGGTCTTCCCGGCTTCGCCATTCGTGCCGATTCGTGTCAATTCGTGGCTATCTCTTCCCGGCTTGCTCGAAGTGGAGGGTCTTGAGGGCCTTCATCACTGGGTTCACGCCGCGGCCGAAGTAGTCGTGGAGCTTTTCGTACTCGGCGTAGAGGGGGTCGTAGACGGCCTTGGCCTTGCGGTTCGGGCGGAAGACCTCGCGGCGGACGCCTGCCATCTTCTTGGCGGCCGCCTCGATGGTGTCGTAGCCGCCGCCCTTCTTGCCCGCGGCCAGGGCGCCGAACATGGCGGAGCCGAGGGCACAGGTCTGCTCGCTTCGCGCGACCTTGATCGTGCGGCCCGTGACATCGGAGAAAATCTGCATCAGGAGCTTGTTCTTGTAGGGCAGGCCGCCGCAGGCGTAGAGCTCGTCCACCGCCACGCCGCTCGACTCGAAGGAGTCTATGATCTTCCGTGTCCCGAAGGCGAGCGACTCGATGAGGGCGCGGTAGATTTCCTCGGGCTTGGTGGCGATGGTGATGCCGAGCACCATGCCCGACAGGTCCACGTTCACCAGAATCGAGCGGTTGCCGTTCAGCCAGTCGAGGGCGACGAGGCCGCTCTCGCCGGGCCTGAGGGCCGCCGCCTTCTCCTCGAGGACGCCGTGGAGGTCCTTCTTCCGCTTCGCGGCCTCCGCGTGGTAGGCGGCGGGGACGGCGTTCTCGACGAACCAGGCCAGGATGTCGCCCGCGCCGCTTTGGCCCGCCTCGAAGCCGTAGTAGCCGGGGATGATGCCCTCCCACACGTAGCCGCACATGCCCTCGACCTTGCGCGGCTCCGTGCCGAGGACCATGTGGCAGATGCTCGTGCCCATGATCATGAGCATCTTGGCCGGCCCGGTGATCGTGGCGGCGGGCACGGCCACGTGGGCGTCAACGTTCGCCACGGCCACCGGCGTTCCCTCCTTCAGCCCGAGCGTTTTCGCCATCGCCGCGGTGAGGCCGCCGGCCACGGCGCCCTGGGGATAGATGTCGGTCGAGAGCTTCTCCTCGACCAGGTTCGCCCAGGCGGGGTTGACGGCGGCGAAGAACTCCTTGGGCGGATAGGTACGGGACTTCGGCTCGAAGGCGGCCTTGTAGCCCGCGGTGCAGGCGTTGCGCTTCTCAACCCCCGTCATCTGCCACACCACCCAGTCGGCGCCCTCGAGCAGGCGTGCGGCCTCGTTGTAGATGCCGGGCGCCTCTTCGAGTATCTGGAGGCTCTTGGCGAACATCCATTCGCTCGACAGCTTGCCGCCGTAGCGGTCCAGGAAATCGCAGCCCATGCGGCGGGCGGTCGCGTTTATCCTGTCCGCCTGCCCCTGCGCCGCGTGGTGCTTCCAGAGCTTCGGCCAGGCGTTGGGGTTCTTCTCGTGCTTCTTCATCTTGCAGAAGGGCGTACTGTCGGCCGCCACGGGCAGCATGGTGCAGGCCGTGAAGTCAATCCCGATGCCGATCACGTCTTCGGCCTTGACCCCCGACGCCTTCATCGTGGCCCGCACGCTCTGCTTGAGTGTGAGGAGCCAGTCGTCGGGGCTTTGGAGCGCCCAGTCCTTGCTCAGCTTGGGCGGGCACCCGGAGCCGGCGACGGGTCGGGGCAGAGCCTCGTCAATCACCCCGTGCGGATACCTGGCCACAAAGGTCGCCACCTCGCGGCCATCAGCCACGTCCACCAGCAGCGCCCGGGCCGATTCCGTGCCAAAGTCAACGCCGAGTGCATACTTCGCCATCGTCGCCACCTCCGGGTCAGCGGGTCCTGAGGATCAGCCATCAGCCGCCTCAGTTTACCCGATTGCGTCCGTGTGTCAAATCGCCAATCCCGCCTGGGTGCATGAAATCTCCTACGCTCAGGGCGACCGTGTTCTCAGCCTCCTCCCTGCTCCCCCAGCGTCGCTCAGTACAGCCCCCCACAAATAGGGGGACAAAATCGCAGTCCCGAAGGGACAACAGTCGGTGGCCGGCGGCTTCAGCCGCCGGACCGGGGCGCACCCAACACCCAGTCCCGAAGGGACGGCAGACCCCGCGGCGAGGCGGCCCGGCAC